>JBEKDQ010000053.1:0-11929 GCA_050014275.1 Desulfobaccales bacterium
AAGAACAGTTACTAACGAGTAAAAACGCCTCACCCAAGCATTAAAAGCGAGGATTTCACTTAACGAAAAACCAAAAGTTCCGCAATTTAGCCAGGAATAGCGCCTCATCCAGTAAAGAAACTCTGGGAAATTCCCTTTTTACAACAGTCTCAAATTCTCTTCTGAGATTATGCGGCAACCTTGGCCACCGCAGTCTAAAAATGGTTTTGGGAGCCTCTCTCCCTGAGTTTAACCCCGAGAAGGTTAATCTCTTGTAGCCCAATTATCTTGTTGGAGGCATTATAGCAAAAATTTTGGCATACTTACTCCTCAGTCTCTGGATACCTCACTGCGATGGAGCTTAAGGACCCCAGGCCAGCACCGCCCGGTAATGGTGAGCCAGGGGAAAAGCGGAGGCTACCTGTACGTACCACCTTCGGGCTTGATAAGAGAATCTGGCCCCCACTTTGATCAAGCGCTTGATCAGCCAGTCCATGGACCGCTTAACTTCTTCCCCCCAGACATAGAACTGCCGGATCATATGTAGCAGGTTGTAGGCCAAAACCCCCATCTTCAGCCTGGTCTGGTTGGCTTCGAACCGTTGGCAACTGGTCTTATCCCAACGCAAATGTTTTTGCCTTCCTTGATTGGTCCCGCTGGAATGGCGTGCGGCCTGGCAGACACGGGTCGGGTACCACCGGACTTGCGGCACGATCAGCCCGGGATCAATATTCTCAGAGTACTTTTGCACAAGTCCCAGCATATCCCGAAGAACGGCGGTATCCAGATAGTGCGGTTGCAACCCTAGGGATAACAGACCGGTATGAGCAGGGTTATAGTAATGCTCTTCTGCCTCCGATCGCGGGTTAGCTATATGCTGAATCTCCACTTTGAGCCCCAGGTCCCGCCCGGCTTCCTGGACCTTCTGGGCCAGATCGTTCACCGAAAAGGTTTCCACAAACTGGTTGAAGACCCGGTACTCCCCCGCGGCGGCAGGATTAAGCAGGGACAGCTCCATGCACGCCAGGGTATCCTTGAGGTTCAGGTAACCCCGGGTTTGGCCGCCCTTCCCGTAAACCTTCAAAGGAAATCCCCCCACCGCCTGCACCAGAAAGCGGTTGAGCACCGTCCCGAAGATATCATCATAATTAAAAATGGGAAAAAGGCGGTCATCCTGGCTGGATTCCTCGGTCTCCACCCCGTAAACCGGCCCCTGGTTCAGATCGGTCACCCGGATGGACCAGATCCGGCAATAGAAATACAGCATATCGCCGTTCTGGGCCTTGGTAAGGTGATAGAGGGAACCAGGAGTTTCGGGATAAAGGAACTTATGCTTCCGCCCCTTATGCGCCACTTCCAGGTAATCTTCCTCGATGTCAATATTGGGAGTCCCATAAACCCTCATGGTTCCCAGCTTGATAATGTGACAATCGGGGTTGCACTCTTTCACCGCATGAATGAGGTTGGCCGTGGACACCAGATTGTTGGTGAGGGTGAAGATCGCCTGTTGATGTCCCATCATGTAATAAGGCGCGGCAGGTTGCTCGGCGTAATGGATGACCGCTTCCGGTTCGAATTGCCGGAAGACCTTGATAAGAATAAGGATAATCGCAGACATCGCCGATATCCACCGTCACCCGATGCCCGCTGCTAGCCTCCCAGAAGGCGGCCCTTCGGTTTAAATTGGGAACCTGGATTAAAGGTTCGCGGTCAAGTTTGATACAAGCCTGGCGCCGAAAGTAATTGTCCACCAGGGCCACATCGTGGCCCCGACGGGAGAGATACATAGCGGTTGGCCAACCCAGGTAACCGTCGCCCCCCAGTATCAGGACACGCATATCGCCATTCTCCTATCAGCAACGGAAGGTGTAAGATCTTCCGGCAAGAGTCGATGGTTGCAGAGGAAGGCCTTTATCTCATCTTTGCTCATGGCCAGCTCTTGGGAGGAATTATACGGGTGGGCCAGGGGCTGTCCGGCGGCGCCGGCAAAGGTGTAATCAATATCATGGTAAATGGAGCGGAAGGCCGGCAATACTACAAACATCTCTTCCAGTTCCAAACAACGCCCCAGTTCTTCGAAACTTATCAGTTCTTCATACATTTTTTCGCCCGGTTTGGCGCCGATGAGCTTGATATTTACCGAGTTCGGATCGTGACCGTAATAAGGAGCCAGCAACTCTATCATCACCTCGGCCAGGTCCATGATGGAGATAACCTGCATCTTGGTCACCATCACCTCGCCACCCCGGGCCAGCCTCGCGCCTTGGAGAACCAATTGGGCCGCCCGTGCCAACGGCATGATGAACCGGGTCATGCCGGGATCGGTGACGGTCACCGGCCCGCCTTGTTTAATCTGCTCCGCAAAGATTTGAAAGACTGAGCCCCGGGACCCGACGACATTGCCAAAGCGCACACTGGAGAAACGTTGCCCGGGATTATGTCTCACCGCATTGGCCGCAGTGATCAGCCGTTCACCCATCAATTTTGAGGTCCCCATGACGCTGGTGGGGTTAACGGCCTTGTCACTGCTGGTGAAGATAACCAGTTCGGTGCCATTCCCGATGGCGGCCTCGATTACACTCTTAACCCCCAGAATGTTGGTCTGCACCGCTTCGAAGGGATTGTATTCCGAAAAAAAGACGTGTTTAAAAGCAGCGCAATGTAAGATGATGTCCGAGCCGTGGGCCACCGCGGCAACCTTTTGATGATCCCGCACATCCCCCAAAAAAACGGTAACGTTATTCTGAGAGCGGAACCGTTCGCTCAGGAGAAAGAGTTCACTCTCATTATTATCCATCAGCCGAATTTCCGCCGGGCCCAGAGGGATCAATTGACGGACCAGTTCCTGCCCTACCGAACCAGCGGCGCCGGTCACCATAACCACCTGATCACGAAAGACGGTTTCCATAATTTGCATCACCCATCCATAATAGCTGGCAATAATCCAAGTTTCCGGTTAAGGTCCTCGAATTGCTCTGCGGCCTGGGCATAGTCATCATGCCGGCCGATATCCAGCCAGTAGCCACGGTGAGGCAGGTAACTTACTTGCTGACCCTCCCTTAGAAGCATGTTGACCAGATCAGGGAAATCGAGATAACCGGTGCCCCTGATGTAAGATAAAATATAGGGTTCGAAGACGTAAACTCCCATGCTGACCAAATGGGAGACAGTAGGTTTTTCAATATAAGCTTGGACCCGGTGGTCACCATCCGCTTTAATCACCCCCAAATCGATGGTCACCTGGCGTTGATACGCTCCTATGGTGGCGACGCCTCCATAGGTTTTATGAGAATTTAAAAAGTCCCGATAATTAAAGTCGGTCAGGACGTCGGCGTTCATCACCAGGAAGGTATCGTCCAGGCCGTTAATCAGGGCCAGGGGGCCGGCGGTTCCCAAGGGCTCCGATTCGTAAGAGTAATCGATTTTTACCCCCAATTTGGCGCCGTCCCCAAAATAAGCCCGGATCAGGTCGGCCATGTAGCCCACGGCCAGGGTGATATGACGGAAGCCATGGCGCTGGAGTTGGCGGATGACGATCTCCATGATGGGCCTGCCGCCGATGGGCACCAGCGGTTTGGGAATGACCTCGGTCACCGGGGCCAGCCGCACGCCCTTGCCGCCGGCCAGGATTATGGCTCGCATGTTTGTCCTTTCCAGTTATTAATGGGAGCGGAAAAGAGATTAAATTCCCCCTCACCCTTGCGCGCTCGCCCTTAACTTTGAACTTTGAACCTTGAACTAAACTCCCCCATCGGGGGAGAGGGGATAAATAAGGGATCCCTCCTCCCATTATTAAACAAGATCGCCCGAAGGAGGGGCCTTTAAGACCCCTGCTTCGTCATTCCCCCCGGGGAAAAATAACTATTGGCCGGGATTAAGTCCACGGGGCGCCGAAGGTTGATTTCTTCTCCTTCCACTTCCGTCTTAGCCAAAAACAGTTGCGGCCTTAAACCCGAATCGCGGCAGGTTTCCAGAATCTTCTTCAATTCATGCAAGGGAGCGGCGGAAATCGCGATAAACACTTGCTGAACCTTATACAGTTGAGAAACGATATTAAGGTGGTGGCGATCCCCCAGGACCTTCACCCCCCCCAGCCTTTTACCCCGTTTTCTGGGATTATCATCTATAAAGCCCACCACCTCATAGGACGGCTGACGCTCTTTCTGGAGAAAACCCAGACAGAGCTCGCCACAGTCCCCCGCTCCCCAGATGAGCACCCTGGTTTTCTCGTCGTTGGCAGAGGCTTTGACCTTGTACCGCAGGTATAATTTCTTTACCAGGGCACGATACCCTATGAGCGAGGTGGTGAGGCAAAACCAATCCATTAAAAAAACTCCCCGGGCATATCCCGCAGCCAAACCGGTTAGAAAAGCCACAGTTACCAGGGCAATGCTGGCCAGCGCCACCCCCTTGAAGACTCGCTTGATATCATAGAGAGCCAGATGGCGGATCAAGACATGATAGAAGCCGAAATAGATAAATATCGGCAGGCGGACCAACACGGTCCAGGGCAGGAGCCGGTAACAAGCCGCCGCAGCCACCGGGTCATTAATCCCGTCAAATCTCAAAAAATGGGCCAGGATGAAGGAAATTAGGCATAACGCGGCGTCGCTCAGGAGCAGAAAAATCTGACTCAGATTCTCCAACAAATGGCGGCGGCCAATGGCCCCGGTTATGGTCACCAGAGCGCCCTGGAGGAGATATTTAAAATTCTTGAGCAAGGATTGGTCGTCAATAAATTGCAGGTCCAAGGGAAGTTTCTGCGGCAAGATCTGGTCGATGTAGAATTTCTGCGGGTCCACCCAGGGGGGATAAAGCTCTTCTTCATTCCGTCCCAAAATCTGGTTGGGACCGATCAGCCCGGGTTTTACCGAAAAAATCTTTCTGGCTTCCGGCGGGTAAGCGGCGGCCAGGTCAGGAGCCTCGGGCCGGGGCCCCACCAGGGTCATCTCTCCCTTGAGCACATTGAGAAACTGGGGAAACTCGTTCAACTTCAAACGGCGCAGCGCCCGGCCTACAGTGGTGACCCGGGGGTCTCCCTGGGGTGAAACGCTGGGTCCCTGAAAATCCTGGGTTGCATGCATGGTGCGAAATTTATACATCCTAAAAATCTTGCCGTTTAGACCCACCCGATCGCATAAATAGAAAACCGGTCCCCTGGAGTCCAGCTTAATCAGCAACGCCACAAAAGGGAGCATAATAATTAAACCCAGCAAACCGAGCAAGGAAATCAGGATATCTATCATTCGAGAGATCATAGCATTGTATTCCCCCTCACCCTAACCCTCTCCCCCATCGGGGGAGAGGGGATAAGCAAGGGACCCCATAATGCTCCCATTAATAAGGGTTCAATTTGCTATTATAGAACCGGCTCAGGATTCCATTTTATTATTGTGGGAATCTCCCTCATAGTATTTGGAATAATACTTATAATTATAGCCTCCATAGGCCTGGCCATGGGAGTCGACGCAGTTCAGCACGGCGCCCAGCAGGGGGGCATGGATCTGGTGGAGGCGCTGCTGGGCCAGGCGGCCGTGGCTCTTATTAGTGCAATTATGCCTGGTTACCAGTAACACCCCGTCGGTCAGAACGGAAATGATCAGACCATCGGAAAACGCCAGGATGGGAGGCGTATCGATGATAATGTGGTTAAACCGCTGGCGGAGTTGCTCGAGAAGATCCTTGAACTCTTGGGAATTTACAAGAATACCGGGGCTGGGGGGGTGAGTCCCCGAGGTCAAGACTGACAGGTTGGGGATGGAGGCGGGGCGCAGGATCTCTTCCAGGGTGGCGCTGCCGGTGAGGTAATTGCTGAGG
Organism: Desulfobaccales bacterium; assembly: GCA_050014275.1. Lineage (GTDB taxonomy): Bacteria > Desulfobacterota > Desulfobaccia > Desulfobaccales > 0-14-0-80-60-11 > JAPLJC01. The sequence goes on from JBEKDQ010000053.1 coordinate 5,797, forward strand.
CCGGGCTGGAGATCCAGCTGAAAGATTTTGTGGATCCTGGGCTTCCGCAGGTCGCAATCGATCAAGAGAGTTTGCTGTCCGCCGAGGGCGAAGGTCAGGGCCAGATTGGAGGCGACCATGGTTTTCCCCTCACTGGGATTGGCGCTGGTAACCAGGATGACAGCCGGAGGCCGGCCGGATGCTGAAAGCATGATAGCGGTATGAGCCTGACGGATGGCTTCGCTCGCCGGGGATCTGGGGTTTTTGAATACTATTAAGTCTCCACTTTCGGCATCTGCGCAGGCCTGGCCACGGCGCCGGAGCAGGGGGAGATAGCGCCGGACACCTTTCTCCTCAAGCTTTTCACGATGGCCAGGGAGCATCTTGCCGTTGCCGCCCAGCAAGGGTAACATCCCCAGCGAGGATAAATTGCAGGTCCGTTCCAGGTCATCAATGGATTGGATGGAATCATCCAGATTTTCCAGCAAAAAGGCCAGGCCCACGCCCAGGGTCAGACCCAGGATCGCGGCCAGGGCCAGGTCGCGCCCGGTTTTGGGCTTATAAGGCTTGTCGGGAAGCTGCCCCGGGTCAATGACCGCTACGTTGGCAGGCACCATGGTGCCGGCGATGCTGGCCTCTTTGACCCTGGCCAGTAAGGCCTGGTAGAGCTGTTCATTGGTCTGGGCGTCCCTTTTCAGGATCTGAAAGTTGATGAGGTTATCCTGCAGATTGGCCATCTGCCCTTTTTGGTCCGTAAAGCTGTTGTTCAGGAGATTTTCCGTGCGGTTGGCCGCCTCATAATCCGCCTGGACACTTTCCTGCAGGCGTTGGACCTCGGCCTGGAGGCGGCCCTGGAGCTCGGCCAGGTTGGCTTGTTCGGCCTGCAGGTCCGGATGCCCGCCGCGATAAACCTTCTTCATGGCCGAAATCTTGGCCTCTTGGGACACCAACTGCTGGCGTAGCGTGGCAATCAGAGGGTGATTGACGATGAGCGGGGCATTGGGGCCTTTTTCCCGAATCTGCTTGAATTGGGCCTCCTTGGCCACTTTCTCGGCCTGGGCCTTGGTGAGCAGGCTGCTCAGATCAATAAATTTCTGCACCACCACGTTGTCTTTATCTTCCAGCGCGTAGATATCGGTCTTTTGCCCGAATTTATAGAGCTTCTTCTGGGCCTCCTGCACCTTATTAGCCATTTCGTAGATCTGTTTATCCAACCACTTCCTGATCAGGGCAAAGGATTCGTTGCGCCGGTCAATGGACAGGTACATATACTGATCGGCGATGGCATTGACCACCCGTTGCGCCATGGTCTTGTCGGGGGATTGAAAGGCCACCTCCACCAGATAGGTATTGCGCACCGGGGTGACCTCCAGTTTTTTCAAGAAGGCCTTCACCATTAAATTTTCTATTTCAGACTCGCTTTTATCCGAGTTATGCTTCCTAATTCCCTTGAAATCCGGATGCCCCGGCAGGTTCAGGGCCTGGATCACCCGCTGGGCCAAAGATTGGCTCAGGAGAATATCGTATTGGGTCTGCTGGAACTTCTCCAGGGAATCGTAGCCGGTGACCCTGGATAGTTTATCGTTCAGGGATACCTGGGAAGCGGGGTTATCTTCAGTGATCTGCAACTTGGCGGTGGCGCGGAAGATGGGGGTGCGAAGAAAAGTATAAAGTGCTACGGCCAGGAATATCGTAAGAAAGACGCCGATAATCAACCATTTACGTTTCAACAGAATATAAATGTAATCCCGCAGGCCTTGTCCCTTCATCTCCACATCGTAGTAATCCAGGGGCGGAAGCGGAGAGGTGGCGGGCAACGGGGTTCCGGATGGCGGAACTATTAAGGGGTGCTGGTCATGGCTTGACATGAGATTATACCCTCTGCTGTTATTTTTGCAGTTAGAAAGCTGGTGAAATACCGGCGCTTACGGGCAGCATGTTCTTGAAATAATATAAGGCCTTTTTTACGATATTTACATTAGCCACCACCACGTCATTGTCTTTGATGGGAATATCCGGTTGAGTTCGGGCAAAAATCCCCTTCAGATTAGTATGAATACTGATGGGCTTGCCCTGATCATCAAAGCGCATGATGGTAATATCATAGTTCGCTAACATGGGGTCGACATCTCCTGCCAGGGCTACGGCCTTGGACACGGTCAAGTTCTCCTTAACTACGATATTCCCCGGCTTTTTTACCGCCCCCAAGACAAAGGCGGTGCCGGCAAAGGGCACATAGACTATGTCGCCGTTGAGCACCGTGAGGTTTAAGTGTGGTTCCTGTCCGCTCATCAGGCGGCGTAGGTCAATGACCACGGTCTCGGTTTTCGGGGCAAAAGGCTGAACGGCGCCACCCTTCATCGCCTTGGTGGCCAGATCAGGAGCGTTCTGGTGGCGGGTCACAGCGACCACATCACCTGCTTGGGCCCCCCCGCCACCGGTTGGTTGACCCAGGTTCGAAAAACCGCCGGCCATTGCTAAGACCTCCATTAGGGTGCGGGGGCCGATGATTTCGTAAGAGCCCGGTTTATTGACCGCGCCGATGACGGCTACCCGCTGGTGGCGAAATTCCTTGACCGCCACCGTAATCTGCGGATTAACCAGGAAGTGGGCGTCATATAATTCCATCAAACGCCTTTCGATCTCTTGGGCGGTCAGCCCCGCCACCTTGACTACCCCCACCAGCGGCATGATGATCTCGCCCTGGCCGTTGACCCTGAGCGACCGGTTAAGGGCGTCCTGGCCGTACACGATAATATCCAGCTGGTCCTCCGGCCCCACCTGGTAATCTTTATAGTTGACCAGTGCGGCCTGGGAGGCCTGGGCCATCAATTGGTTCTGCAAGTCCTGGTTGGAGTTGGGAGCTTGCCTCTGGGACAAGTCCTGGGTGTAAGACACCCACTTCCCGCTCTGTACTACGTACTTACCGCTAGGGGATACTGTGCCTTCAGTACCAACGGCGCAACCGCTCAACAAGCTCAATGCCATCAATCCTATTACGACTGAGGTCCACATAGAGTTTCCATCCGGTTGTGAAGAGGTAAATTATCCCATCCTCCGGCTTTTCGGCCTGGAATGGGTGTGAATCCTTCGATTAAAATTTAGAAGAAGTCTTGCCTGGAAGCAGCAAATCGTCTTTAGGCTTATCCTCACCCCCCGGTTTTTTCCTTGCTAAACTATCATCGTGTAAAGACCTTTGAAGATATCCGTCCAAAAATGAGGTCGAACCAGGACTGGAGGACTGATTGTTTCCCATATTAAGGAGGCCGCTTCTGGAGACGCCCATCTGCGGTCCCCCTGCTTGCTGCACTCCATGCTGCCCGGAGGCAGGTCCAAAAGAATAGGGCTTGGGACTGGCGCCGTTAGCACTCTTTTGGATACCTACGGCCGTCGGAGCCTTTTGGTTTGTGGCTTTGAAACCAGACTGATCAATTGATTTGAGACCATCGAAACCTGGTTGCTCCGGGTTCGCCAGATCGCTTTGTAAGGGTTGCGGGCCCTGCTCCGGCAGATCGTTTTGTAAGGGTTGCGGGCCCTGCTCCGGGAGCTCATAGCGACCTTGGCCACTGGCCACCCCTGCAAATATTAATAAGGTTATCGAGAAGGCAAGGACAGATAGCCGGCGCCATGACATTTAAAATGTCTCCTTCAAGCCGGAAAACTTAAATACATATTGGTCGCAGAGCCTAACTCAAAAGGATTTTCGCAGGCTAAAGCCTGCAGCTACATTTTAAATGCTTAAAGATGATGGTTTTCTATCTTCAATTTGGCGCCTTGTACTTGTGGTTAAAACGGAACGACAGCAGGAATATGGGGATTCCGGTGACCTTGGAGATGATTTCGGCTATCTTAAACTCGGGGATTCGAAGACCCCGAATGTAATGGGTCAGACTGGCCTGGGTGAACTTCGGATATTCGGCCTTGATGGCTTCAAAGAGGCGGCGCCGTCCTTCAGTCCCCTCAAGTTCGATCCATTGCAGAAGAGTCTTCAACGGAGGGTCCCCCGAAAACTCAGGCTGAAACCGAAAAAAGGAGATATTGAGTTCGATGGTTTATCTGGTTGCCTTGCCTTTCCCTCGCTTTCCACAGCGAGGTTAATCATTAACACATTGTAAATATACAGTCAATTTAGGAAAAATATTGTCTATAAAAAACTATGATAAAATAATTAGTTACAAGCAAACCCCCAAATTGCATTCGTCCTCTGATGATTTTCAGAGCTGGTATCTGGGCGAGAAAATGAAGGGAAGGGAGTCGGAAGCGCAAAGCTTCACAGAATATTAAGGGTTCCATGGAGCAACGGAAGGGACCCATACCTGATCCCATTGTTGGCTGAGGTGATCGCCCCCGGGGTCGCCAAAACATAGCGGCCGATCTCTCTCAAGCCAGGCTCTTGCGCTGGGTGAGCAAAACTCGGACCTCCCACAAATTTTTCTGGCGCCGTGACTCGACCTCGATCAGGATAAACAAGGGCGCGGCCCCCCGCCCTCCCGGGCACCAAAAAAATCCCCAATTCAATATTTTGCGGTTGTCGGCTGAGCCAAAACAGAGTAAATAACGTAATAACCAGAAGTTCAAATTAGTTCAAATTAATTATCTGTTAATTTTCTGTGAGCAACCCATTCCTCCAGAACCTGGAAGGTTTTCATCTGGATTTCCCGTCCTGGAGGCGCCCTCTCAAGCGCCCTCCTCTGTACTCGAAGGCGCCCCAGAGCCGACAACACCACAGTATTGGCACTTCAAACCCTGGTTCCCGAGTTTGCCTAACCATGATCGATATCCACTCCCATATCCTGCCGGGCATAGATGATGGCGCCGGGGACCTGGACGAGGCCCTGGAGATGGCCCGACTGGCCGTGGCGGACGGCATCCGGGTAATGGTGGCCACCCCGCACCTTTTCAAGCACAAGTCCGTGGACCTGGACGCAATCAACGAGAAAAGCGTCATCCTGGGGCACCTGGATAGGTTCAGGGGTAGGTTGGCGGCCGAGGGCATTCCCCTGGAAATCCTTCCCGGCTGCGACGTCCCCTTGAGCGCCGATACCCTGCGCCTGTTGGCAGAGGACCGGGTGTTGACCATCAATGACGGCAAACGCTATCTCCTTTTGGAGCTGCCCCATTTCTCCATTCCCCCCACCCTGGAGGATATCTGTTTCCGCCTGCAATCCCTGGGGCTAACCCCTATCATCACCCACCCCGAGAGGCAGCCGCTCATTCAGGAGAGGCCCGAAAGACTGGGGCGGCTGGTAGACCTTGGGTGCCTGGCCCAACTGACGGCCGGCAGCCTGACGGGCGGCTTCGGACGCCGGATTGCAAGGTTTTCCCGGCAATTGGTGAAGAAGGGCTACATCCACTTGCTGGCCTCCGATGCCCATAACACCCGGGGCCGTCCGCCAATGCTTAGCCAGGCGGTGAGCGAACTGACAAGACTGGTCGGCCCTGAGCGGTCCCATGCCATGGTCACCAGGATCCCTGAAAAGATCATCAAGAGCGAGCTGGTTCCATAACTGGGGAGACTCTTTTTAAAGGGAATTTATCCGAGATTATGCAGCAGCCTTGGCCACCGCAGTCAAGACGCCTGTGCCCAGGACTATTTTGTCCTCCCAGTTCATAAATCTCGAAAAGTTAAATCCCAATTGGCCTTAAGGAAGGGAGATCTTACCCTCTTCCATCAGCCGGCTCAACCAATTAAGGTTGAGTTCTGTAAGAGGATTTGATAATTTAATTGGATGAATTGGGACCCTCAGGTCAAAAATTATTGTTTCCTGGTCACTGGCAGCGCCGGATTCATAGGCTTTCACGTGGCCCGGGCTTTGCTCAGTCGGCAGGCCAAAGTGGTTGGCCTGGATAATTACAACGATTATTATTCCCCGGCCTTAAAGCGGGATCGAGACCGGGAACTTCGGAAATATCCCGACTTTGTCTCGATCAACGGGGATTTGACAGATCTTTCTCTTTTACAGTCGCTGTTCGAAAACCACTCCCCGCAGAAGGTCTGCCATCTGGCCGCCCAGGCCGGGGTGCGCTACTCCCTGGTCAATCCCTTTGCCTACCAAAAGGCCAATCTGGAAGGATTTCTCAACCTCATCGAACTGGCCAGGCAAACCCAGGTGGAGAGGTTCGTTTACGCCTCCAGCTCCAGCGTTTACGCCGG
>JBEKDQ010000054.1:0-11926 GCA_050014275.1 Desulfobaccales bacterium
GGAAGTCGGGCTGCAAGGTCACCCGGTATCCGGGAGCCGCTCCGGAGAGTGGCCCCAAGGCCTGACGCAGGGCCGCCAGCAGGAGGGCGTAGATCCGGCCCGGATCTTGAAAGCGCACCTCGGCCTTGGCCGGATGGACGTTGACGTCCAAATCCGGGGCGGGGAGCGTCAGGTGGAGGACCGCCGCCGGATGGCGCCCCCGGGGCAGCAGGCCGGCGAACACCTCTTTCAGGACCGCCCCCAGAATGCGGTCCTGTACCACCCGGCGGTTCACCAGGAAGACCTGGAAGCGGGAACTGGCCAGAGAAAAATCCGGGTCGCTGATTAGCCCGCTGACCTGCAAGGGGCTGGTCCCGAGGGACACCGGCAGCATCCGCGCCGCCGCCTCGGCGCCGTAGAGGGCCGCCACCCGGGCCGGCAGCTCCTGGGGGCCCGCGGCAGTTAGCAGCACCCTGGTTGGCGTCTTCAGGGTGAAATGGACCTCCGGATACCCCAGGGCCAGGTGGCGCACCACCTCCACGATGTAGCCCTGCTCCCCTTCTTTGCTCTTCAGGAACTTGCGCCGGGCCGGGGTATTGAAAAAGAGCTCCGCGACCTCCACCTGGGTGCCGCCGGCGCCGGCCCAGGGAGAGGATTCTTGCAATTCCCCGGCCAGGGCCACCAGCCGGAAGCCGGGAGCCACCCCCGGCGGGCAGGTGACCAGGGTCAACCGGCTCACCGCGGCGATGCTGGGCAGGGCCTCGCCCCGGAACCCCAGGGTGGTGATGTTGAGGAGGTCGGCCTCATCCCTGAGCTTGCTGGTGGCGTGGCGCTCCAGGCTCAGGAGGGCCTCCTCCGGGGTCATGCCCCAGCCGTCGTCCACCACCCGCAGGCGCCGGCGCCCCCCCTCCTCGATCTCCACCACCAGGGTCCGGGCCCCGGCGTCCAGAGAGTTTTCCAGCAGCTCCTTGACCACCGCGGCGGGGCGCAGGATGACCTCCCCTGCGGCAATCTGGGCCGCCACCTGGGGCGACAGAATCCGGATGGCCCCCGGTCTTTTTACCTCTTGCCTTGGCCCAGTCACTTGGTTTATCATTTCCCCTTGAGGAGGGCTGTGACCCGGTTCTTCTTTACCCGCCCCGCCGGCCTTCAAGACGGCCTTCTTCTGGCCCGCGGGGCATTTTTTTGAGTTATTTCCCAGTTCCCAGTTGCTTAAGTTCTCAGTAACTTCTCCGACTCTGGGAACTGGGAACTGGGAACTTTTCTTACTAATATACCAAAAAATCGCAGCAGAAGGGAGCCTCGCATGGGCCGGGAGCGACCCCCATCAGCCCCCCTGCCGTCCCGGGAGGAACTGCTCCTGAAGGCGGCCAAGGAGATCGTAGTCAAGTTCATCGAGGTGGGCCGGGTCTCCCCCGCCTCCTTTAGCGACACCTTTAACCTGGTCATCGACACCTTGCGCCAATCCCTTAAGGATTAAGCCAGGCTGTCACAGGCAGTTTTCTGTTTTCTGGGATAGGCCAAGGCCAGGGCCCCGTAGCAGAGACGGAAACGGAAAACAGAAAACAGAAAACAGGAAACAGAGAGATGATGCGCCGCAGTGGCGGGCGGGCTCGGAACCAGCTCCGGCCGGTGAGCCTCACCCCGGGTTACCTCGATTTTGCCGAAGGCTCCTGCCTGATTACCTGGGGCCGCACCCGGGTGTTGTGCGCCGCCACGCTGCTGGAGACGGTGCCGCCCTTTCTTCAAGCCCGCGGCGGCGGCTGGGTCACCGCCGAATACGCCATGCTGCCCCGGGCGTCCCATGATCGCCAGGAGCGGGAGTCCCGCCGGGGTCAATTGCGGGGCCGGACCCAGGAGATCAGCCGCCTCATCGGGCGTTCGCTCAGGGCCGCGGTGGACCTTAAGGCCCTGGGAACCCGCACCGTCATCCTGGACTGCGACGTCCTGCAGGCCGACGGCGGCACCCGCACCGCCAGCATCACCGGGGCCTTCGTGGCCCTGAACCTGGCCCTGGAAGGGTTGCGGCGCCAGGGCCTGCTGGCGGCCCTGCCCATTTCCCAGCAGGTAGCCGGGGTGAGCGCCGGCGCCTGCCGGGGTCAACTGTTGCTGGACCTGGACTATGAAGAGGATTCCCAGGCCGCGGTGGACGCCAACTTCGTGGGCACCGGCAAGGGCGAGCTCATCGAGGTGCAGCTGACCGGCGAGGGGGGGCCTTTCCCTGCCAGCCAGCTCCCGCAGATGTTGGCCCTGGCCCAGGAGGGCCTTCAGGAGCTGTTCCACCTCCAGGAGGAGGCCCTGCGCCCATGGCTGCCCCTGCCCTGGTGATGGCCTCGCGCTCGCCCGGCAAGATCCGGGAGCTGCGGCAAATCCTGGCAGACCTGGAGCTGCGCCTGTTGGGGTTGGACGATTTCCCGGGACTGCCGGAGATCGCTGAAGAGGGATCGAGCTTCGCGGCGAACTCCGAGACCAAGGCCCGGGAAGTGGTGCGGCTCACGGGGCTTCCGGCCCTGGCGGATGACTCCGGTTTGGAGGTGGCGGCCCTGGGGGGCCGCCCCGGAGTCCATTCGGCCCGCTACGCCCGGGACCGCACCCGGCCGGCGGGCCCCGGCGACGCCGACAACTGGGGTAAACTCCTGGAGGAGATGCGGGAGATTCCCTGGGAGCAGCGCCACGCCCGGTTCGTCTGCGAAATCGCCCTGGCCCTGCCGGACGGCCGCCTCTTCCGGACCCGGGGGGAGTGTCCCGGCCGCATCTCGCTTTCGCCCCGGGGGACCCAGGGTTTCGGCTACGACCCAGTCTTCTGGGTGGAGGAGTATGGGGCCACCATGGCCCAACTGGGGCCGGAGGTGAAAAACCGCATCAGCCACCGGGCCCGGGCCTTAACCGCCTTGCGGCAGATCCTGGCCGGCCTCAGGGGGGACTTGGCCCGATTCAGTGAGAGTCGGGACGTGGCGCAGTCTGGTTAGCGCGCCTGCTTTGGGAGCAGGAAGTCGGCGGTTCGAATCCGCCCGTCCCGACCATTTCTAGACGGAATTATGTTTACGATTTCTTTACCGCCCGGCAGGCTATTTAGCAGTTTTACCGGGCCTTTCAGTTCCCCTTGGGATAGATGGGCCTGGCGCTTGGTCATTTTCAAGTCGCGTGGCCCCAAAGCTCCCGATCCATCCCCCCAGGTTCAGCGAATCGCCAGCAGTGGCGCCCGCGGCCGCGCCCTGCAAACTCTTTTCCTAGTAATCCTTCTCTCAGAAACCGTTGCCGGAAAATTAATCAAATATGAACCAAACCAAAATTCTATTTTTACGAACTCAGGGTAACATCGATCTATTCCATTTCCTCTGCAAGCGGCTGGGCTGATGGAGATCCCTCTATTCGGGGGGCTCATAATTCGCCCAGCCGTTCCTTCTGGTGGCAGAAGGGACTAGCCAAAATCGTCCACCTGCGGGAAAGACGCAGTTCCAGGTGACCTGCAACAATATCCGCAGACATACAGGAATGAAAGCGGCGGGCACTCTCCTGCAAGCCTTGCGGGGGAATGATCCAGGGGCTTTAGGGGCATCCAGATAAGCGGGAGGGGGAGCGGATTATGGATATTGCTTGCCCGAGATGTGATGGCGCCGGAGTAATCACCGAACCCTGTCCGCTATGTCAGGGACAGCCGGAGAAGTACCCGGGCGGCTGCCCGCTCTGCGAGGGGGATGGTTGGCTGGAAACCGAGTGTCCCCAATGTGACGGCGCCGGGAGAATGAGCCAGGGAGACTGAGCTGTCCGGCAAGGTTTTTGCTACAAGGCAGGCAGTAGAGAATTGTTTGAACTTAGGCATGCCACTAGCTAATCAATTCATGGAATTTACAAGTTATTTCCCTCTCCCCCTTGGGGGGAGAGGGCAGGGTGAGGGGGGTAGGCAACGGCCAATGAAGCCACCCCTCACCCGGTGTCGCCCCCTCGCAGGGGAGAGGGGATTTAATTGCATCGATATAATATGTTGATATCTCTGAAATTACAATGGCCTAAAGTTTAACTGGGAGATAGTGTAATCTTCTCCATGCAATTTTGTTGCCGGACACTACTGGGTTCTTCCGGCTTCTCCGTTAGTTTTAAGATTTTAAAAAAAATGAGAATCTGGCCGGAGGTAGGCGTCGCGGCCATCATCCCCTCTCGGCAGGAAACCTTAGTTACTGAGGCAATTGGCTACCAGGTGGCGAAGCCCTGGCCAGCCGAAGGCCTTGAAGTCATACCCCTCATTTTTGACCAGGTAGGCGCCGATGGGGGACCTGACCTCGGGTCCGGGACGCAAAATGACCACCGCAATCTCCCGATTCATCTCCCGGACCGCCTTCAGGAAGGGGCGGGTATCGGTCCAATCATTGCTCAAGCAGGTGATGACCAGACGGAAATTGCCGGCCCGCAAGGCCTGAAAGGCTTCCCGCGTTTCGCAAGTGGTCATGACCCGGTGGCCTGCTTCCGTTAAGAACCGGGCCAAGGGCGGAAAAATTTGGGAGCCATCGCTGATTAATAAAATGTCGTTGTGAGGCATGATTTTTCCTCCTCAATTCCAGGAGAGAGCCATCACTCTCCTGAGGTTTTTCCAGGTGAACCGTGGCCCTGCCAATTATCCAATCATAAAGTCGACCGCTGCTGACCCGGACAAGCATAACTTTAAAGGGCCTGGGTTAATATTTATTTAAGGTCGCGTTAATTATTAATGAATTTTTCCCGGGCGGGCGCCAGAGTTCAAAGTTCAAAGTTCAAAGTTAAGGGCAAAAGATTGAGGCGATGGCGGATTTCCAGGTCATTGCTGGAACCAGCGACCCTGGTTTAGGAAAGATTGGTAATCTATCTGACCGGTTGCCGGTTGTCGGCCTTTTCCTCATACATCTTCCAGGAGGCCAGAAAGGCCGCTTCAAAGGAGCGCTGCTTGACGTGATCCCGAGCCGCCCGCCCCATCTCTCTTAACCTATCCGGATCGGCCAACAACAGATTGATGGCATTGTAGAGCCCTTCTGCATCATTCCCGGGAACTACGACCCCGGTTTCACCATTAATGACGTTCTCTTGCGGCCCCCCGGAATCGGTGACCACGACCGGGAGGCCTGAAGCCTGCGCTTCCAGAACCACATTGCCGAAGGTATCGGTGGTGCTGGGGAAGACAAACAGGTCACAGGAGGCGTAGACCTCGGCCAGTTCCTCCCCCGCCAAATAGCCGGTAAAGGCGCAAGAGGGGTCCGGCATCACCTGGCGCATCTCTGTCAGATAGGGTCCATCTCCCACGACGATCAATTTGAGCTGCGGGTGGCTGTGTAACAGGGTCTTGAAGACTGCAGCCAGGAGCGGCAAATTCTTCTCCCTGGATATCCGGCCCACATAAAGGAGCTTTAAGCCCTCCTTGACCTGATAGCACCTTTCCAAGACGCCGTTGCGTTTGGCCGGATGGAACCGCTCGACATCCACCCCCCGGGGATAGAGGCGGATCTTGCGCGGGTCGATGCCTTTCTGGTGCAATTCTTCGGCGGTGCTGCCGGAGGGCACAAAGACGAGATCCATCTGATTGTAAAACCAGATGATGTACTTCCACATCATCTCCTCCATGGCGGAATCACCCGTTAGATATTGAACATATTGGGGCAGGGCGGTGTGATAAGTGCCCCAGACCGGCAGGCGCAGCAGGCGGGCCACCCCTAAGGCCGTAAGTCCCATGGGGCCCGGAGTGGCGGTCTGGATATGGGTAAAATTCTGTTCATAACAATAATTGAGGATTTCGAAAAAAGGTGGATGGAACAGTTTCAGTTCGGGGTATTCCGGTAACTGAAAGACCCCGATGGGAGCGAAATTGCGAATCCCTGGCAGTAGCGGCCGGACTGCGGAATCACAGGTGATAATGGTGTATCTCTTATTGGCGCTGACCGCGGCCTCCACCTGGCGCCGGAGGGTGAGTCCCACCCCGTTGACCTCATAAAAGGTGTCGGTAAAGTGCGCCAGGTTGAGTCGGTTCTTCCCCTCCGCAGTGCTCGCAGAGGCGCGCTCTGAAAAACTGCGAAGGATTTCCGATCCGAGGCTCCGGTCCTTGGAGAAGGAAGAGAAGGCCGCCAGGTAAGGAGTCAACCCCAGATAGATTATCCCGGAAGAGGTAAGGGAATTAATCAAATCAAGGAGATTGGCTCCCGTCACCGCCTGGCGGAAATGTTCATGAAACTGCTTCAAGATGTTGGTGGAGATGTCATTGAGTATCTGGAACCACTGTATCCCGGGCCGGTTCGGCGATTTCTGCGGAGCCTTGGTGGTTTCATTGATGACTAGAGACAAGAATGGGTCAGTTTGGCTGCTTTTCGAATAACTCTTGAAAAAATATTTAACTTTGTTCCGATAGTATTGAAACCTGGTGGGCAATTTTTTAGGTTCTAAATGTGTCTGCAAAAATCTTTCAAAAAAATTGATGAAAATGCTGGAATCGGCATACTTACCCAGGTCATATTTCTTTTTATAGAATTGGTAGGCGATACTATAAAGATTGTAACCCAGGATTAAGGGCGTGGAGGCCTGCCCCTGAGGCTTAGCCTGGCCGACCGAGAGGCCGTGAAAGAAATGCTTTAGGGATCTGGCCCCCTCCACTTGGGTAAACATCCGGGCAATGGTGAGAGAACTATGGTCATCGGAACCGCCGGTAAGATTTTTCTGCCAGGGGTTATGAATGCAGGGCGCGATCCTATACTTCTCAGCCAATGCGTCCAGGTCTCCCGGGGTGAGTTGGGACAACAAGGCCTTTAGCCAATCGTTCAACCGGGTATCCCGAGCCCCGTTCAGTTCGAAATTTTTGAAGAGCAGCAGAAATTTATCGAAATGGACCGGGGTCAAGCGATCGTTGACGGACCAGAAAGGATGGGCCAGGACGTGGGGAATATGATTTTCCTGCAGATAATGCGCCAGGTCAAAGATATTTTCCCTGGCCTTCTGCAGGTCTTGATGCTGTTTCTCATTAATATCGTAAACCAAGACATGGGCCTTGCAACGATCCTCCGGGAAATAGGTGGTCAATTCCTCGCTGATAAAGGTGTCGGGGAGGCCGGCGATTTCCAGGCAGCCGTCAATGACGTTGTGGTCCGTGATGGTTACCAGGGACATGCCTTGTTTTTTGGCAAGGCGGTATAGGGTCCGGGGCTCCGTATAACACTCCTGGCAGCCCAACTTTTGCAAGACCCATTGGGAGGGTCGAGTGGAGTATTTGGAGTGGACGTGCAGATCGATCTTCATGGTTCCCCCCTTTCTTTTAAGGATTAAGCGATTAAGACGGTCTCTCCGGCCCGGACCTTATCTCCTGGCTGGACCAGGATGCTCATCTCGGGCAGGAGCGGCGCCACCAGGTCCACTTGGGAGCCGATGCGGATCATGCCGAAGACTTCACCTTTAATGACCTGCTCTCCCGGGTGAAAAAAACTATCAATGCCTCTCACACTCTTCCCGGCGATTTGCACGACATAGTAAGAGAGCGCCTCTCCCTTAAATCTGCCCTCCATATTGGTCACCAATCGTTCATTGTGGATTATGTGTCTGGAATTCTCATAAAAGGGCGCCCATTTCAGCAGGGTTCGCCAATGCATGGGAGCCATGCAAAAATTCTTCACCTTGGCGGGGTAGTGCCGGATAAAGTTGACCTTCCCGGGAAGCGGGGCCCGGTTGTAGTGGACGTTGAAAGGGCTCATAAAGATGCCGATCAGGATTTTCGGAGAGGGCAGGTCTTCCCGGACGATGTCGGTAAGAGTCGCCGGCAGCCCCTGCTTGATCATTATTACCTCTTGCCGGGGCGCCACCTTGGTGACATAGACTACGGTGCCGTCGGCGGGACTGACCATGCTCTCTCCCGGCGGCGGGACCCGCGGGGGATTGCGAAAAAACCAGACGTAGCGCCAGTATAGATACCCCGTAAGTGTGGCCAGCAAGAGAGATATGGTCAGGCGGGTCAATGGAGTCTCTTCCAGGCGGAGGGGTCCAAGACCCGGACCAGGGCGACCCCCGAGGAAAAGGGAAAATCGATTACCTCAAAAGATTCCTCCTCCCTCTTGATGAATTTCAACCATTTCTTCACCCCCGCGTGCTTGACTAATTCCCGGAGGTAAATGTTGGTGTCGTGCAGAAAGATATATGTATTCTTATGCGACTGCTCCAAGACCTTGATGAAATCGTATTTCACGTCTTTGTAGGCATGGCTGCCGTCAATGAAGGCCATATCTATGGGAGGTAACTTAACTTCCTGAAAACCAGGGAAAAACTCATCGCTCCGCATCTTATAATGAGTGACCAGGTTTTCTACGCCGAAGCGCCCGAAATGAGCTTTAACATAAGACTCATCGCTCCAGACGCCCCGTCCGCCCACAGTCATGAGGGGCCCATTCTTTAATAAAGAATAGGCCGGATCGACAAAACTCAACCTGCCCCGGGCGTTGTCCTTTAGACCCAAGGCCAGACAGACGACGCTGAAGCCATATCCTGATCCTATCACTAAGACATGATCCGGTCTTAAGGCCCTAACTATCCCATAATAAATAAAGCCGAACCCTATGTTCAGTTCCCTGGTCTTTTCGTTGTGGCCAAAAGGCTTGGCAACTTTTAGGATATCCTTGAGAAGATCAATGCTTAAGCTAAAATCTCCCATCATCGGAACCTCCTAAATTTTTTTGAAATGAATGTAATAAGCAAAGGCGGTTAAATCCTGGGTGCAAATTGCGCAATTACTATCGCATTTATATTATTATCTTATTGCAGTTAGGTTATTTTTTAGTTAATTCTAATTTGCGGCAGAAATACCCAGGTAAGCTTATTGCCCGAGTGGAAAGATTGCGTATAATTAGGTCTCGTTGAGGGGATGATAAAGGAAGGGCTGGGAAGCAAGGGGGAATAGGGGAGAGGGTAAAAAGCCGTATTAAAGTTAATCTGAATTCACTTGAGCTTCATCCGGCCGGCCGGTCAAGATCACCTCACGGACAATTTCTTCCGCTTCCTTGCGCGAGGCCTCCAGGCATTCTTGCCCTTGTGGAGTAAGCTCATAATATTTGCGCGCCCGCCCCTTGAAGATCCTGATGTGGCAGCGCATGAGGTTGGCCTTTTCCATGCTATGGAGCAAGGGATACAGGCTTCCGGGGCTGATTTCGTAGCCCAGGCTGTGGAAATACTTACTCAGCCGGCCGCCATAGACCGGCCCCAGATTCGCCTGGTGCAGGACGATGATTTTCACCATACCCTGCCAGAAAGCCTGGGAGATTTGTCTTTGGAAATCCATGTATCGAATTTTGATATATATCTGTTATGAAATTATTAAAGTCTCATTGATTTTTGGTTAAATAATCACTACTTTTCATTTTCAATTGCAGCCTTTGGAAAAGGAGGAAGGCCATGGCCGTTTTGGATAAAGGTCTGAAAAGTGCAATTCCCAGCATTCTGGTGGTGTTAGGGGTGGCCCTGGCGGCCCCCATCGTTCTTCCCGCCGTGGCGGCGGTGTCTCGCCCCCTGGCCAAGACCCTGATCAGAGGCTATCTGACCTTGTCGGATATGGCCAAGGAGTTCGCCGCCGAGGCCGGGGAGCAGATCAGCGACCTGATGGCCGAGGTCAAGTCCGAACGCGAGGCAAGCGCAACAGCCGAGGCGGTTGCCACCTGCACAGTTAAATTAGGCAGTTGACCCTTCTAGGAGCAGAGAATGGAACCCGAGGGCCTCAAGGTCGTCCATGCCCTGCCGGGGCGGGTGCGTCTCAGGGTCGACAAGGTTAAGGGAAATCCGGCCCTGGCCCGCCAGGCCCAGAAAAAGCTCGCCAAGGTGCCGGGCATCCGGCAGGTCGAGGCCCAACCCGGAACCGGGAGCCTCTTGATCCATTACGACATGGACCAGCTATGCTCCATGGCCTCCCTGGAAATCCTGTCGTTGACCTTGGGGGAACTCTTTCCCGGGATCGAAGTCCTCACCCTGACCGCCTGGTTGGCCTCCCTGGCGGAGAATCCCGGCGCCGGGACTGGCCCGGCAATTGGCGCCGGCTTGACCGGTTCCTTGCAGGCCGCCAATACCCAACTGGCCAAACTTACCGGGGGGCTGGACCTGAAGCTCCTGGCGCCGCTCGTCCTGATCTTCTTCGGCTTACGCGGGCTTTGGACCGCCGGGAAGGTCACTTTCCCTTCCTGGTACGAGTATCTCTGGGCCGGCCTTGCCAGCTTTATCATAATGAACCCCGGCCTGCTGGAAGTGCTGGAAGGCAGCAGCGGGACCGCGGCGGAAAGAAAATCCTGATTTGGTCAGGTTAAGTTTCTTATGGGAGGATTACCGGCAGGACCTGAACGAGGCTAAAGACTAGGTAAGAGCCCAGGGAAAGGGCTATTTTCTGGTGTCATTCCGGGAGGCGGCGCTCAGGTCTGGCATATTCGAAGAAAAATGGAGGAAAAAGCCCCCAGGCGCCATCTGAACTCGGCCAACCCTGCAGGCGCCTCAGGGATATTCGAGATATTCAGCGCCACAGTCCCGGCATTTCACCTCCATCAACCAATAGCGTCCCCAAAAACCCAGGACCGCCCCGATAATCAGGCTGATAACATACCACATGATGCCCCTCCTTCGGGGCTGCTCAAATCAGGCCGCCGACCAACCGGCTCAGAGCGACCTCCATCAAGGTGGTGGCCACGACGGCGGTCACTTTTTCCACCACCCCCTGCGGAGAAGACTGGGGGCTCACCAATCCTCTAACCGTGGAAGCGGCTGGAGACAGATACCCCAAATCTTTCAAGGAAGAGATGATGTTCCACTGGTCGATGCGCTGGGAATTGTAAAGGACCAGCACGTTGCCGGTGGTAGGATTGGCGGAAACGGACTCTATACCGCTAAATTGCTGCAGGTGCTGCTCAAGTTCCTGGGCCTTGTCGGCCGCCCCTTTAATCTTGGGGATCTTGATCCGCAGCCTTCCTGCCAGGGCGTGTACGTATGCGGAATCCACATGCATGGCAACCCTCCAATTTAATCAATCTATTTTGAGCTTGATTATTGACCATGAAAGTTATGATTTAATATTTTTAATGTTAATTTTTGGTTAATGTTGTCTAATGCCTTAGACTATCAGGAAAATATCATTCAGCGGCTCAGCTTCTCTTCCGGGAAAAAAACCCTTCCCAAAATATCCGGTATATGGCAAACTAGCCGCTAATGACTCAGTAGATGCCAGAGGGGGCAAATGAAAAAAATCTATATTTTGGATACCAACGTTTTATTGCACGATCCGGAATCCTTATTTGCTTTCGAAGACAACTCCATAGTTTTGCCGCTTTCAGTGATTGAGGAATTAGACCGCACCAAGAGGAGAGGGGATGAGGTGGGCAGAAATGCCCGGGACGCTTCCAGAAAGTTGGATGAATTGAGGTTGACGGGGCGTCTGGCGGAAGGGGTCAAACTCCCGGGAGGCGGCTCCCTCCGCATTGAATTAAACGGCATTAAAACTTACGACCTGTTGAACGGGGTCGATTTGAACATCGTTGACAATAGAATCCTGGCCCTGGCCTATCATCTAAAGAACAGTGAAAATAGCCCGCTGGTTTTGGTTACCAAGGATTTAAATCTGAGGATAAAAGCAGATATTTTGGGGATTTATACTGAAGATTTTTATAGCGATAAAGTAGATTATTGTAAGTTATATAATGGAGTTCGGGAATCATTTCTTTCTCAGGCCGAAATAGACCGGTTTTATCAAGATGGGTCGCTTGACTGCAGCCAGGATAATCTTCATCCCAACCAATTCTGTATCATCAAGTCTCGTGAAACTCCATCCATTTCAGCCCTGGCCAAATACTGTGATAATAAAATCCATAGGCTCACTTATGACGGCAAGACAGTGCTGTCCGGTTAAACGATTAAAAAAAAAGTCCGAAAACTCCCTAAATCTGTTAGAATGGGTTAGGCATAACTCATCAAACAGAAAGGAGAT
>JBEKDQ010000055.1:0-11904 GCA_050014275.1 Desulfobaccales bacterium
CGGTGATGAAGGCCATTTCCAGATCGATCTGGGTGAACTCCGGCTGGCGGTCGGCCCGCAGGTCCTCATCCCGGAAGCAGCGGCAAAGTTGATAATAGCGATCGAGCCCGCCTATCATTAAGAGCTGTTTGAAGAGCTGGGGCGACTGGGGCAGGGCGAAGAACTGCCCCGGCTGCACCCGGCTGGGCACCAGATAGTCCCGGGCTCCTTCCGGAGTGCTCTTGGTGAGGATGGGAGTCTCCACCTCGATGAACCCCTGGCTATTGAGGAACTGGCGCACCACCTGGGCGGCGCGGTGCCGGAAGAGGATGTTCTTCATGACGCTGGGCCGACGCAGGTCCAGGTAGCGGTACTTCAGGCGCAGGGCCTCGGAAATGTCCAGCCGGTAGTCTTCCAACTCGAAGGGGGGGGTCTTGGCGCTGTTCAGGAGGCGCAGCTCGCTCACCATGACCTCGATCTCCCCGGTGGGCAGATTGGGGTTGACCATCTCCGGGGGCCGTGGATTCACCACCCCACGCACCGCCAGAACAAATTCGTCCCGCAGCACTCCGGCCTTGTTATGGGTATCCGGGTTGACCTCCGGCGAGAAGACCACCTGGGTCAGGCCGCTGCGGTCCCGCAAGTCCACGAAGATGAGGCCGCCGTGGTCCCGCCGCCGCTGCACCCAGCCCATCAGCACCACTTCCCCACCGGCGTCCCCAAGGCGCAATTCTCCGCAGGAGTGGGTTCTGTTTAAGCCTTCCAAGTTGTCGAACACTGGTGTCCCTTCTCCCCCCTTTTTAAGGGGATTATATTCTTCATGCACTTGTTCTCTCGTTCCCAAGCTCCGGCTTGGGAACGCACCTTTGGCGCCAAGCTCCGCTTGGCGAGAGCCGGCTTGCCGTCAGGATGAGCCGGCTTCGGGGCAAAGCAGGAGCTTTGCATGAAAATGGGTTCCCAAGCTGGAGCTTGGGAACCAGAAAAAAAGCTGACCGCTAATAAAAAACCGGAAACCGAAAACCGAAAAACCCCAAAGCTGAAATCTGACCTGCCGTCACACCCGATTACCGCGGCGCGGGAGTCTGATTTAGAATTTCCTCTACATTGGCGCGGCGCTCTTTCACCATCACTAGATGATCCACAATGCCCGCGAAAGATATTGATTGCTGATGTGCGTCAGTCATATCCCGAACCTGGGCTTTATTATCGGTCAATTCCTTTTCGCCGATGATGATCACGCAGTCGGCCCTGAGACGATCCGCCACAGACATCTGCGCCTTGAGAGAGCGCCCTTCCAGGTCCATTTCGGCGGCGATATCGTGCTGCCGCAGCTCTTGCAGCAAGGCGAAGGCCCGATCCCGGGCCGCCCCGCCCAGGGCCGCCAGGAAGACCTTAAATTCCCGGTCCTGGCACAAAGGGTCCCGGGGCAATACTTCCAGGAGGCGGTCCTCGCCGATGGCAAAGCCCACCGCAGGGAGGACCGGGCCGCCCAGTTCCTGGGACAGGCCGTTGTAGCGGCCGCCTCCGGCCACCGCGTCCTGGGCCCCCAACCCCGGGGCCACCACCTCAAAGGCGGTGCGGGTGTAGTAGTCCAGCCCCCGCACCAGGCGGGGCTGCTCCTCGTAGGCCACCCCAAAGCGGCTCAGCAACTCCAGCACCCGGGCGAAATGGGCGGCGCAGTCGGCGCACAGATAATCCCGGATCACCGGGGCGTCTTTCAAAATCTCTTTGCAATGCACCGACTTGCAGTCCAGGACCCGCAAGGGGTTGGTGGTCCGGCGGCGCTGGCAGTCCTCGCACAGACCCTCCCTGCTGATGAGAAACAGGCCCAGGGCCGCCTTGAACTTTACCTGGCACTCCGGGCAACCCAACGAATTGATCAACAAGCGCATCTCGCCCAACTGGAGGCGCTTCAAAATATTGAGCAGGAGCAGGATGACCTCGGCGTCCAGCTCGGGGGCCTCCACCCCATAGGCCTCGCAGTTGATCTGGTAAAACTGGCGGTAGCGCCCCTTCTGGGGCCGTTCGTAGCGGAACATGGGCCCCAGGGTGTAGAGCTTCTTGACCCCGCCGCCCTTGTCCAGGCCGTTTTCCAGGACCGCCCGCAGCACCGAGGCGGTGGCCTCGGGGCGCAGGGTCAGGGATTCGCCCTTGCGGTCCGTAAAGCTGTACATCTCCTTGCCGACGATGTCTGTGTCGGCCCCGATGGAGCGGGCAAAGAGCTCGGTGCGTTCCAGCAGGGGCAGACGGATCTCCCGGTAGCCATAGAGAACGAAGACCTCCCGGGCCACCTGCTCCACCCATTGCCACCGGGCCGTTTCCGGGGGCAGCAGGTCCCGCATGCCCCGAATCGCCTTGATCATCCCCCACCTTTGTGAAACCTATTTCAAAGAGAAAATTTAACCTGCCAGGGGGCCTGTTGTCAAGGCGATTGAGCCGCTGGGTTTGGCCTGGTCTCTCTCGACATTCCCGGCTTCGGTCTTGACAAAGCGACCCTGGCCTGCCATAAAGTGTTTAGGTGGGCACGCCCACCAATTCCTTCCAGGCAATCCGGAATCCGGGGCGGTCCCGCCGCGGTGAGGGGGGACGGAGGAAGCAAGACTAAGGCCGGCAACTGCCGGGGACTTACCAAAAACCACTGCGGGAAGGCTGGCTTCCTCCGGCAGATTCCAGATCCAGGAGACCTGGGTGGCGGTTATTAGAGGCTACTCCTAATGGTAAAGTGTGTTCCATCCGAACGATTGGACCCCTTTTTTTGTTTTTTGGTTTCAGAAGAATTGGTGGTAGGGGCGATAGTGGCACAGACTTCCAGCCTGTGATCGGGTCGCCCAAGGTGAAAAATTGGACCACTTTTTGTTTCAAGTGAAATTGGTGGGCAGTGCCCACCCTGCATTTATCTCACTTTTTTTTGTTTCGGACTAACATTTTAAGCACCGGCGGGACGCCGGTGCCACCCTCTTATGGGGGTTAGGGTTGGGGGTGGGGAAGAATCACTACATCAAGCTTTTTCCCCGGCTGCCGCGAATTCGCTGGCCTGGCCGGTAAACCACCGGAGGAAGGAGGACCCCTAGATGACAAAAGAATCGAGTAGTAAGAAAGCCATCAGTATCCGCCACACCTGCGCCCCCAACGGCGACCAGGTGGGCCTGTCCCACTAACCTGATGGCGGACGCCAAAAAGGCCAAGTAGGGCCATGGCGACCAAAACTCCAAACCTCGAGGGCCCGTCCCTGACTGCGGTCAACGCCGGGGCCGGGCCCCACTTTGACGTCCTGGAGGTGGGGCATCCGGACTACGTGGCCCTGATCAATGCGGACACCGCCTTTTGGGTGCTCGCGGACCTGCATCGGCGAATATCGGCGTGTATCGGCGTGTATCGGCGGCTAAGATTTAACCGCAGATTAACTCCGATAACACAGATTCCGAAAACCGAAATGGCTTCCCAAGTGCACCTGGGGATGAGAACCAGTATTAAATTCAAAGCGGACCGCCGACAGCTTCTTCTCTCGGTCCGTCTGCCAACTACTGCTTTTTTTCTTCCTTGCGGCTGGCCAGGAGGCGGCGAATCTCCTCCATGAAGTCGGTGGCATCGGTGAAGTGGCGGTAGACCGAGGCGAAGCGCACGTAGGCCACTTCATCCCATTGGCGCAATTGCGCCATCACCCGTTCGCCGATCCAGGTGGAGGCGATCTCCCGCTGGCCGCCTTCCAGCATCTCCCGTTCCAGGCCATCCAGGAAATTCTCGATGGCGTCAATGGAGACCGGCCGCTTCTCGCAAGCCTTAATGATGCCTTCGTATAACTTGGACCGCTGAAACGGTTCCCGGCGGCCGTCCTTCTTCACGACCAGGGGCATGCTCTCCTCCACCTGCTCGTAGGTGGTGAAGCGCCGCTGGCAGTGGAGGCACTCCCGGCGGCGCCGGATGGCATTGGCCTCCCGGCTGGGGCGGGAATCGATCACCTTATTGTTGGTGCTGTGGCAGTAAGGGCAGCGCATGGTAAAATACAATTTTCCGTTTCCGGTTCACTGCTGTCCAGTAGAAATTACTTGAGATAGCAAGTAAAACAGCCCCATCGATCCAATCAATGTTATAAATGGTTATAATGGGTTCGCCAAAAACCTAAACATCGCTTTCTTCTTTTAGGAACCCAATCCGCCTACGTTTCGGCCCCCGTGGCGCCATGAGTTTCCGGATTGTATCGAAGACCACCTTGAACTGGACATCGTACTTCTTTTCCAGGTTCTCCAGCTTGCGCGCCATTTCTGCATGGGAGGCTAGTGTTATGTCTCAGATTTTTCTTTAATAAAAAATGTTCTTCAATTTTGACCTTTAAAATGCGGCTGCAAGCTTAAGCTTGCGAAAATCCTTAATAGAATGAGCGCAGGCTAAAGCCTGCGGCTACCAAAACATGTCGATATTTTTAAAGGTATTTCTGAAATATGACACTAGCATCCGGCGTAGCCGGATAAAAGCCCGCATGATCTCGAGGTTAACCTGGATGGCCCGGGGGCTGTTGAGGACGCTGGAAAGCATGGCCACGCCTTGCTCCGTAAAGGCATATGGAGGATAGCGCCGCCCACCACGAGGATCGCCAATTTTTGAGGTCACCAATGGTGATCTCAAAATTCCAGGTTTCCCTTGACTTGAGCTTAGACCGCGGTCCATTCCTCGGCGAACAGGGGAAACTGGGAGCAGAAGTCCTGCACCTGATCCGCCAGTCTGGCCAGGAGATGGGTATCCACGGGGGAGCTAAGGGCCTGGTGCATGAAGTCGGCCACCACCTCCATCTCCTTCTCCTTCATGCCCCGGGTTGTGAGGGCCGGAGTGCCCACCCGGATGCCGCTGGTGATGGTGGGGGGGCGCTGATCGAAGGGGATGGTATTCTTGTTGACCGTGATGCCGGCCCGGTCCAGGGCTTCTTCCGCCTCGCGCCCGGTGAGGCCGGTGGCGTTCAGGTCCACCAGGATGAGGTGGGTGTCGGTGCCGCCGGCCACCAGGCGGTAACCCCGGCGGATAAATGCTTGCCCCAAGGTGCGGGCGTTGGCCACGATCTGCGCCTGGTAGCGCTTGAAGGACGGCGCCAAGACTTCCTTGAAAGACACGGCCTTGGCGGCAATGATATGCATCAAAGGACCGCCTTGAATCCCTGGGAAGATCTGGCTGTCCAGGGTCTTGCCGTATTGCGCCTGGGCCAGGATGAAGCCGCCCCGGGGGCCGCGCAGGGTCTTGTGGGTGGTGGAGGTGACGAAATCCGCCTCCGGTAGGGGATTTGGATGGAGCCCCCCGGCGATCAGACCGGCGATATGGGCCATGTCCACCATGAGATATGCCCCCACCTCCCGGGCGATCTCCGCAAACCTGGAAAAATCCAGGGTCCGGGGGTAGGCGCTGGCGCCGGCGATGATCATCTTGGGGCGGTGATTCCGGGCCAGTTCCCGTACCGTGGCGAAGTCCACTTCTTCGCTCTGGCGATCCACTCCGTAGGTCACTGCTTTATAGAGGCGGCCGGAGAAATTCACTGCGGCTCCGTGGCTCAGATGACCGCCGTGGGACAGGTCCATACCCAAGATGGTATCCCCGGGCTTCAGGACGGAGAAATAAACGGCCATATTGGCCTGGGTGCCGGAATGGGGCTGGACGTTGGCGTAGACCGCACCGAAGATCTCCTTTACCCGGCTCAGGGCCAGGTTTTCAGCGGTGTCCACATATTCGCAGCCGCCGTAAAAGCGCCGCCCCGGATAACCTTCGGCATACTTATGGGTCAGGATGGAGCCCTGGGCCTGGAGCACCGCGTTGCTCACGAAATTTTCCGAGGCGATCAGCTCCAGCTTGTGGAGCTGCCGCAGCCGTTCCCGCTCGATGACCGAGTAAATGGCAGGATCGGTGCGGGCCAAGTCGTCCATCTGGTCCATTATGGGGTAGCTCCGGCCCCGTGTTTCTCCCGGGCCAACCGTTCCAACAAATCGAGGCGCTCCTGATGGCGGCCGCCTTCAAAGGGGGTGCCAAGCCAGGTGCGTACGATCTCTTTGCCGAGATCGGGACCGATAACCCGGCCGCCCATGACCAGGAGATTGGCATTGTTATGCCGTCTGCTCATCAGGGTGGCGAAGAGGTCGTGGCACAGGGCCGCCCGGATGCCCGGAAAGCGGTTGGCCATGATGCTCATCCCCAGGCCGGTGCCGCAGATCAGGATGCCCCGGCTTCCGGGCCGGTCTAACAAGGCGTCCACTACCCTTTTTCCGAACACCGGGTAATGCACCGATTCTTGCGCATTGGCGCAGCCGAGATCCAAAACCTCCGCCTTCAGTTCATGCAGCAGTTGGACGATCTCTTTTTTCAGGCCAAAGCCGGCGTGATCGCAGGCAATGGCGATGACGCCTCCGGGCTCAGGCGGCCCGGACGGTGACGAAGGTGATGACATCCTGGACGGTCCTCAGCTTTTCCGCTTCCTCATCAGCGATTTCCATGCCGAATTCTTCTTCCATGGCCATGATCAGCTCCACCAGATCCAGGGAATCGGCCCCCAGGTCATCCACGAAGACTGCCTCCGGGGTGACCTCGGAGCGTTCCACCCCCAATTTGTCCACGATTATATCAATCACCTTATCTTCAGTTGCACCCATCGAAGAAACCTCCTATTTTCTGTTAAATCATCAGCATGCCGCCGTTAACATGAATCACCTGGCCAGTGAGGTAAGCCGCGGCCTCGGAGGCCAGAAAGGCCACCGTTTGGGCCACCTCCTCCGGAGTGCCGAAACGGCCCAGGGGAATCTGGGCCAGCATCTCTTCCTTAACCTTGGCCGGCAAAGATTCGGTCATTTCCGTCTGAATGAAGCCGGGGGCCACGGCGTTCACGGTAATATTGCGGGAGGCCAGCTCCCGGGCCACCGCTTTGGTCAGGCCGATCAATCCGGCCTTGGAAGCAACATAGTTGGCCTGGCCCGGGTTGCCCATCACCCCCACCACCGAACTGATGTTGATGATGCGCCCGAAGCGCTGCTTGACCATGGCCTTGCTCACCGCCCGCATGCAATTATAAGCCCCTTTGAGGTTCACCGCCAGCACGGCGTCCCACTCCTCCTCCTTCATCCGCAGGATGAGGTTGTCCCGGGTGATGCCGGCGTTGTTCACTAATAGATCCAGGCGGCCACTCTCCTTAAGGATCTCATCCACGGCCTGCTGCACCTGCCCGGCATCGGCCACGTTGAATTCGATCAGTTTTGCCTGGGCTCCCCTGCCTGTCACCTCCTGTTGGGTCCTGGAGGCCTCTTCCCCCAGGGTGATATCGTTAAGATAGAGGGTCAATCCGGGGCGGGCCAGGAATATCGCGATGGCCCGGCCGATCCCCCGGGCGGCGCCGGTCACCAGGGCCACTGAGGCCATCTGCTTCATAATGAGTTACCGTCTGAATTCAATTAGTTAAGCCGCACTACACCCATCGCGGCCTGGCCTCCGGGTGCAAAGCGGCGCTGGGTTAATTAAATAAATCGAAATTCACCAAATTGAAAGAGGTTTCTTATACTTTTTTTCACGTAGGGGCGATTAAAACCAGGCAATTTAGCCAAGACCAGCGGTGGGCGGGCGGGCGGCCGCCTCATCGCTCATCCCCGGTCCCGTTTGATTTCCCGGATCAGGGCCGGGATGATTTGAAACAGATCGCCCACCAGGCCCACATCGGCCACCTGGAAGATGGGGGCTTGGGGGTCCTTGTTGATGGCCACGATGAAATCGGAGGACTGCATGCCCACCAGGTGCTGGGTGGCGCCAGAAATGCCGCAGGCGATGTAGATCTTGGGGGCCACGGTCTTGCCGGTCTGGCCGATCTGATGGGCGTAGGCGATCCAGCCCGCGTCCACCGCGCCCCGGCTGGCGCCCACCGCGCCGCCCAACAGGTCCGCCAGTTCCTCCAGCAGGCCAAAATTTCCGGCCTCTTTCAAACCCCGGCCGCCAGCGACAATCACCTGCGCCGCGGACAAATGCACCCGCTCCTTGAATTCGGCCACCGTGGCCAGGAAGCGGCTGCGACGGTCACTGTCTAAAAACGAGGCGTCCACGGGGATCACCGCTGCCGCAGGCATTGCCGCCGGGGGCCGGGGTTTGAATACCCCGGGGCGGACGGTGGCCATCTGGGGAAAGGTGCGGGGAGTGATGATGGTGGCCATGATGTTGCCGCCAAAGGCCGGGCGGGTCTGCAGTAGCAGGCGCTTTTCCCGGTCGATGGCGAAGGCGGTGCAGTCGGCCGTGAGGCCGGTATGCAAGGCCGCGGCCACTCGGGGAATAAAGGCCCGGCCGGCGTAGGTAGCCCCGGCCAGGATGATTTCCGGCCGGAACTTCCGGGCCAGCGTAGCGACGGCGGTGGCGTAGGGCTCTTCCAGAAAATCCTGCAGGCTCGGGTGTTCCACCAGGTAAACCTGATGAGCGCCAGCGGCCAGCAGCTCCGGGGCCAGGAAGGCCACCCTATTTCCCAGGAGGACCGCAGCCAGGGGGGTCTGGAGCTCTTCCGCCAGACGCCGCCCTTCTCCCAGCAGTTCCGCAGTCACCGGGGCCAGGACCCCGCCCCGCTGCTCAGCAAAGATCCAAACCCCATCCGGCGGCACCTCGGGCCGGGAACTGGGGCCGGGGGCCGGAGGCGCGGCCAGGGCCCCAACCTCGCAAACCTCCACGCAGGCGCCGCAAAGATTACAGCCCTCTCCAATGACCAGGGTCTCGCCCTCCAGGCGCAGGACCCCGAAGGGGCAGACATCGACGCACTGGCCGCAGGCGATACATTTCTCGGAGTAAAAGGTGAGGCTCATATATAGTTTCGAGTTTCGAGTTTTTAGTTTTCAGTGTTCGGTTTTCGATTATCAGTCATCGGTGGGGCGGGCCTCCGTGCCCGCCCAATTTAGGGCGGCCAGGGACGGCCGCCCCACCATTAAATGCCTTCTATCTATCAACCGTATTTAATATTTGGGTCATTTTCTTCAGGGTCCTGATGCTCAGATAAATTGCCAGGCTGAAAGCGAAAATAACTAACCAGTTCTTATCTAACCTGAGTCGGCCGTTTTGCAGGCTGTCCCGAAGGATAGCCAAAACGGTAAAAGAAGTGATGGTGGCGAACCAGGACGAATATTCCCGCTTCAGGGCCGATTTCCAGGAAAACGGCAGGGAAGGCGCCCTCCAGTTCTTGAAACGGGGAATCATGGCCGGGGTGCTGGCTGCCCAGTCCGTGAAGGAGGCTGCGAATCTTTCCCGCAAAAACGCTTCCTCGGCGAAGATGATCCTTTCATAGAATAAGATGAAGCATAAGATGACGATTATGGTACACCACCAGACCTTGATAAAGAGGGACAACCCCAGCCAGATCAAGAAATTGCCCAGGTAAAGGGGGTTCCGCACCAGGGAATACATCCCCGTGGTGTTCAGGGTTTCGGCCACCTGGCCATAGGTGTTGCGCCCCGAGGTGCCCCGGGGGGCAAACCCCACGGTAAAGAACCGGAGCCCCAGGCCGGCCAGGGAGACCAGCAGGCAGCCCCTTTGCCAGGGTCGGTCGGGGTGATCCGGCAAGGCCGCGCCGGGCTGACTCAATAACGCCGCCAAGAATAATATGGCCATGAAGAGCGGCAGGTAACTGCGCCAGCGGAAAAACCGGTTGCCGAGGCTTTCGAACTCTTCTTGCAGGGCCATTAGAAGCTATCAGTGATTCTACTTTCAGCGATTTATACGCAACGTCATTTATTTTTTCGTTAATCTATCAATAGTCTGGGACTGAGTATTGACAATCTCCCCCTCCCTGGGAGGGGAGGGGGCTGGGGGGAGGGTGGCAACTTGTCGCCCTTAAAAGTCCAAAGACCATGCCACCCCCACCCGGTGTCTCCCCCTCAAGGGGGAGGGAATTTTGCGGTCTTTTACAGGGTGCGGAAGATACGAAATTATTTATGTCGCCGCGCCACTGGCTGGAACTTCGGTTATCCTAAACCGCGGCCTTGGAGATTTCTTTAAGCCGCGGCCAGAGGCGGCCGGCCAACTCTCCAGGCTCCCCGGTCCAGATTTCCGCGGCGCCCCGGGCCGGCGGCGGAAAGACCTTCACCACCTGGGTGAAGGAACCCGCCAGGCCCACCTGTTCGGGGCGCAGTTCCAGGTCCGCCAGGCCCCACACCGGGATGGCCTCTTTCCTGGCCCTCAATTTGGCCTTGAAGGAGGGGAGCCGGGGCTCGTTGATCTCCTTGACCACGGTGATCAGGGTCGGAAGTTTAACCTCCACGGCATCATAACCATGATCCAGGAGGCGCTCCACCCTCAAGGCCCCGTCATCCGTGAAGCTGAGCTTGCGGGCCCAGGAGGCGTAAGGGATCTCCAGGATGGCGGCCAGCATGGGTCCCACCTGGGCAGTGTCGCCGTCGATGGCCTGCTTGCCGGTAAATATCAGGTCGGCGCCCCCCATTTTCTTGATGGCCCTGGCCAAGGTGAGGGCAGTGGCCCAGGTGTCGGCGCCGGCAAATTTTTGGTCAGAGAGCAGCACCGCCCCATCAGCTCCATATCCCATGCCCTCCCGCAGGGCCTCTTCGGCCTGGGGCGGGCCCATGGTGAGCACCGTAACCCGGCCGCCCTGAGAGTCCTTGACCCGCAACCCCTCCTCCAGGGCGTAGAGGTCGAAGGGATTGATGATGGCCTTGACCCCCTCCCGCTTCAAGGTATGGGTCACCGGGTCCAGGCGCACTTCCTGGGTGTCGGGGACTTGCTTGATGCAGACGACTATGTTGAGCATGGGCTTAAGAATTTATTAAATGGTTATTTATTATGCGACTAAAGAAGAGCGCGGGAACCAAGAAAAGGTGGGCAGTGCCCACCCCACATTTTATGAAAGGCAAAAGTAAAAAGTAAAAAGGCAAAAATGATCAGGCCTTCGAATTTCCTTTTGATTTTGCCTTTCTAATCCCTAATCCCAAACCCCTGACCCCTGGTCCCTATTTCTTCCTCGAGTATTCCTTATTCAGCGCCAGGCCGATGATGTTGCGCATGATCTGGTTGGTGCCTTCGTAGATCTGCAAGATCTTGGCATCCCGCATCATCTTTTCCACCGGGTATTCCCGCATGTAGCCGTGGCCGCCCATGACCTGCACCGCGTCCACGGTCACCTGCATGGCCATGTCGGTGGGAAAGAGTTTGGCCATGGCCCCTTCCTTGGAATAATCCTTGGGGCTGCTGCCGATGTAGCGCGCCACCGCGTAGACCAGGGCCCGGGCCGCCTCGATCCTGGTGGCCATGTCGGCCAGCAGGTGCTGCACCGCCTGGAAGGAGAAGATGGGGACCCCGAACTGCTGGCGTTCCTTGGCGAAGGAGGCGGCCTCATCCAGGGCCCCCTGGGCCAGGCCCACCGCCAGGGCTCCGGCGCCGGGGCGGGCGTTGTCCAGGGTCTTCATGGTGACAATGAAGCCCAGGCCCTCCTTGCCGATGAGACGGTCTTTGGGGACGCGGCAGTCCTCCAGGACCACCTCCCGGGTGACCGAGGCACGGATGCCCATCTTTTTCTCTTTTTTGCCGAAGGAGATGCCGGGGTCATTCTTTTCCACCACAAAGGCGCTGGCGCCGCGGGCCCCTTTGGCGCGGTCGGTGAGGGCAATGACGGTGTAGAACTCCGCCTCCCCGGCGTTGGTGATCCATTGCTTGGCGCCATTGAGGACGTAGGTGTCGCCGTCTCTCACTGCGGTGGCGGCAATCGCCCCGGCGTCGGAGCCCGCCTGGGATTCGGTGAGGCAGAAGGCGGACAAGGCCTCACCCCGGGCCATAGGGGGTAGATAGCGGTCTTTTTGCGCCTCGGAGCCGAAAAGCAGCAATGGATAGGCGCCCAGGAAGCTGGCGGCATAGGTGGTGGCTACCCCCACGCAGCCCTCCGCCAGGGCCTCCAGGACCAGGCAGTTCTCCAGACACCCCAACCCCAGGCCG
>JBEKDQ010000056.1:0-11731 GCA_050014275.1 Desulfobaccales bacterium
AAGCGTTCCACTTCCGCTTTATATTGCTCCACTTCGGCCTCGCCCATCTTGGGAGGCTCGTAAGCCGGGGTCTCGCCCTTCTTGAAAAACTTATCCTTGGTCTCCTCAAAACCCAGGTAGACGGCCAAAGCGCCGCCCAAAAGGAGCAAGAGGGGGATGCCTCCCTTCAAGAGGTCAAAGAACTGATGCCACCACAACCCAAGGCCGATCAATCCCAAAGCCACCGCGACCAGTCCGCCTACCAAAGCCGTCATGCCCAGCCTCCTTGCCATTAATGAAATTTTCGGCTCGCCGCCGCACTATAGCTGGCTTAAAGCATATTATGAAATTTTTATCAGAAAGGGAAAAATTTATCAAGAAAGAAATGGGGGCAAACAATCGGGCACTGAAGAAAATTTCAATGAAATGGAAAGGTTATATTAATGGAGCGTTGACAAAAATCCCCCGCAACATATAATATGGGCAATACCCCACTGGGAAATGTGAGAGATTCCTCATGGCTGAGATGGATTATTATCAGATATTAGGTGTTGGCCGGGAAGCCTCTGCGGAAGAAATCAAGAAGGTGTACCGCAAGCTGGCCATGAAGTATCACCCGGACAAAGCCAAGGGAGACAAGAAGCTTGCGGAAGAAAAATTCAAGCAGATCAGCGAAGCCTACGCGGTGTTGAGCAATCCCGAAAAGCGGCAGGAATATGACCAGGTCGGCTCCCAGGCCTTCCGGGAAAGATTCAGTCGGGAAGATATCTTCAAGGGCGTCGATTTAAGCGAAATGTTCGACTTCGGCCTCTCCGAGGGCCTCTGGAGCCGCCTCTTCGGGGGTACGGGAGGGGGAGGCGGAGGGGGGGGAGGACGTTCCGGCCGCCAGCCCCGCACCCGGGTCTTCAGGTACGGGGGCCCGGAAGGTTTTGGGGCCCAGCCCCCGCCGCCCAAGGGTGAGGACCTGCAGGTGGAGATGCCCATCACCCTGCACGAGATGGCCTTCGGCACCGAGAAGGTGGTGGCCATGCCTCACGACGGCCAGGTGGAGAAGATTACGGTGAAGATTCCCCCCGGCGCCCTGCCGGGCAAGAGGCTGCGGGTCAGCGGCAAAGGCGGGCCCGGCCCCATGGGCGGAACCCCCGGTGACCTCTACGTCAAGCTGCGGGAGCTGGAACATCCGGTATTTAAACGCGAGGGCTATGACCTCTACGTGGACCGCCGCATCAAGTTCACCGAGGCCATCCTGGGCACCAAGGTGACGGTGCCCACCCTGGATGGCAAGACCATGAGCCTCAAGGTGCCGCCGGGAACCCAGAGCTACACCAAGATGCGCCTCAAGAATTATGGCCTCCCCCAGGCCAGCGGCAAGACCCGGGGAGACGAGTACGTGCGGATCATCGTCGAGACCCCCGCCGATCTGAGCAAAAAACAGAAGGCGCTGGTGGAGGAGATGGTCAAGGAAGGGTTGTAGCTCGCAGTCAGATATTTTTTTAGCTGTCCGCGGTCAGCTTTCAGCTTTCAGTTTTTGGGTTTTTGATTTGCTTTTAAGTTATTGCCTCCATTTGTGGAAATATCCAGCCTATCCCGACCTTGAAACTTGAAACTTGAAACTTGCCAATAGCTGACTGCTGATCGCTGATAGCTGACAGCCACGTATAATGGGAGGCTCACATGCCGATAGAACTGGCCCCTAAGGTTTACTGGGTGGGCGCCATTGACTGGGATCTCCGGGAGTTTCACGGCTATCTCACCGAAAAAGGCTCCACTTACAATGCCTTCCTGATTCTGGACGACCAGATTACCCTGATTGACACGGTAAAAAAGGAATTCGTCCCGGCGATGCTGGCCCGGGTGGCGGAGGTGGTGGACCCGGAAAAGATTTCCTATATTGTCTCCAACCACGTGGAGATGGACCATTCCGGGGGCCTGCCCGAGGTGGTGGCCAGGGTCAAGCCGGCAAAGCTTTTCTGCTCCCACATGGGCCAGGCGGGATTGAGCCGCCATTACCGGGGAGAATGGCCTTTTGTCGAAGTGAAAACCGGCCAGGAAATCTCCCTGGGGCAACGCACCCTCCTCTTTTTGGAGACCCCCATGCTCCACTGGCCGGACTCCATGATGACCTACCTTAAAGAGGAGCAGATTCTCTTCTCCAGTGACGCCTTCGGGGCCCACTTCGCCTCCGAGGAACGCTTCGACCAGCAGACCCCGGATTTCCCAGCCTATCTCTACCATGTGAAGAAATACTACGCCAATATCCTGATGCCCTTCGGTAACCTGATCCTCAAACTGTTCCAGCGCCTCCAGGAAATGGACCTGGAGTTCAGGCTGATCGCCCCGGACCATGGCTTGCTCCTCAGATCCCCGGGGCCGATCCTGGCGGCTTACCGGAAATGGGGGGCAGGGGAAGCGGAGCCCCACCGGGCCCTGGTGGCTTACGACACCATGTGGGGCAGCACCGAGATGCTGGCCCAGGCATTGGCCGAAGGTTTGCGGGACGCCGGGGCCGAGACCGTCAGCTGCCATTTGCGCCGCGTCCATTACAGCGACATCGTTCCCGAGGTTCTGGATGCCGGCCTGCTCCTGTTGGGCTCCCCCACCCTCAACAACACCATCTTCCCTTCCATGGGTGAATTCCTCACCTATCTTAAGGGGCTGCGCCCCCAGAACAAGGCGGCGGCCTGCTTCGGCTCCTACGGCTGGAGCGGCCAGGCGGTGGCCGAGATGAACCAGCTCCTGGAGGCCATGAAGATCAGGCTGGCCCATGAAGGCTTCTCATGCAAATATATCCCCACCCCTGAGGAGCTGGCGGATCTCCGGGCCCTGGGAACGCGCCTGGCCCGGGAGAATCTGAAATTGTGAGGGCATACTAAAGGGCCCAACGAAATCTTAAAATACCTAGGGCCAGGATTTCCTCCATAATTGGTGCAGGTGACGCAGGGTGCGTCTCACGCACCAATTATGGGGCGGAAGAGGCGCCCTGGCTGGCTCCTATTCGGAGCTGCCAGGGATTTGGCCGGGAGAATTCGCCATGGTAATCTGGGGTTTTTTCAGCGAAGGGGTCTTGTCAGGGACCGAAGTGACGGATTAATCAACTACGTCAAAGAGAAAGGAATCATCCCCATGGCCAGTGAGATTTTGAAGTTAACCGCGGAGATTGTTGCTTCACATGCGTCAATGACTGAACTCACCACGACGGAATTGGTGAAGGAAATTAGAGAAATTTATAGGGCCTTATCTTCCTTGGCAAGTAAGGTTGTGGTCCCTATCCCAGAAAGCGCCATGGCCCGGTCCGCCGGATCAGTTTACCAAAAACCGCGATCGCGGAAAATGATGGAATCTCCGGAGGCAAAGGCGGTTGAAGATGAAGAAAAACCAGTTTTAGGGGATCCGGATTATCTGGAATTTATGGCAAGCAGGGAGGGTTGAGTAGCAGAAATCTAGGGTGGGCACTGCCCACCATTAAAGGCGGCGGGCACGGAGGCCCGCCCCACCGGTGCGCACAAGGCCGAGCCGGAGTTTGGCAAAATAACGGCGCTGCCAGGCGTGAGCTTGGGAACTGGCAGAGAAAGAAATTCCCTCCCCCTGGAGGGTGGGGAGAAGAGGAAACTGGTGGGCAGTGCCCACCCTACCTAGAAATGGCGCTTATTTTATACGGTCTATCAAAGACTGAGGCTATGAGGTCACCCTTCTCTCCCAGGCTGCTGGATGAACTTTTCGGAACAGCCGTTCATGGGCCTTTGGCCCACCCATAAATTATGAGAAGAGCGGTGGGCGGGCGTCTCGCCCGCCACTCAGTCCGCACAGGCGAGACGCCTGTGCCGCCAATTCTTCATAACTTTTCGAGGCAGAAATCTAGGGTGAATATTCCGGGACTGGGGTAATGGCAAACTCCCCCTCCCTGAGAGGGGAGGGGGCTGGGAGAGGGTGGCAACTTTGTATCCCTTAATACTCCCAAAACGATGCCACCCCCACCCGGTGTCGCTCACTCGTAGGGGGAGGGAATTTTGCGTCTTTTGCAGGTTAGGGAGATACGCAATTATTTATGCAGTTATGGATAAAGATGCCGTCGCCGACTTCCGCTATCTGTTGGCCCGGGGCTACCCGCGCCTGGCGGCCCTGGCCCTGGTGGGCAACCGCTATGGTCTTTCCCACACCGTCCGGCAGCTCCTGCACCGGGGGGTCTTCGCCCCGGCCGAGGCCGCGGCCCGCCGGGCCAGGCTGCGCCTGCTGAAAGAGGTGGCCGGCCGTCCCCTGGGGCTGGACGGCCACAATGTCCTCATCACCCTGGAATGCGCCTTGCGAAAGCTGCCCCTGGTGGCTGCGGACGACGGCTTCATCCGGGACGTGGGCCAGGTTTCCCGGAGCTTCAGGCCCTCTCGGGAGACCGACCGGGTCCTGGCCCTGGTGCTGGATTACCTGGCGGCGCAGCCCTGGCTGGAGCCGGTGGCCGTCTTTTATGACGCCCCTCTGAGCTTGAGCGGCGAGCTGGCCCGGCGCACCGCGGAACTGGCGGCGGCCCGGGGGCTAAAGCTGACGGCCGCCGCGGTGCCGGTGCCGGAGCGGGAATTGCAAGGGTTTCCCGGCCCCATCGCCAGCAGCGACACCGCCCTGATCGAGGCCCAGCCCCTGGTGGTGGACCTGGCCGGGGAGATCATCCGCCGGGAGCTGGGCCTGCGGCCCATCGAGCTGGACGCCCCCTGCCCGGCGAAGTAAAGGCTTTTCTCGTATCCGCCTGAAACACCGGAGGATTCTTAATCCGGCTCATGCGGCCCGGTTACCGGAGGACGCAAGTAAAAGGGAAGTAAGGTGAGGGCTCACGCTTGTTCAGATATATGATTTACTTATCAAAAGCAATGTATTTGGTTAATAAGTAGGTGATCTATAGCAGGTATCAAGAGAAATTATACGATCTAACTCCAAATTTCTCGCAATAAATATTTATCTGGCTGGCTTTATGGTTTGAACCGGTTAGTCCGGTTTGAATTTGATGAATGAAGGGTTATTAAAAACCATATTTTTAGTATTGAAAGTTGAATGGTTAGCAGACGATGACTATTTCTCAAAACTATGGCTTGTCAAGGCGCAACATTATCATGGTCATTCATAAAGAAATCAAATGAATAGAAATCGTGTTCTTTACCGCCCAGCAGGATCAGCTATTTATGTTACATCTGGTCCTGCCATTTTTCGATCACGAGGGAGCAGGTGATATTGCACCGGTCGGTTACGCTGAAGACCAGGCTTTTCAAACTTTGCTACCCCTTAGCCTTCTTCAACTCAGCTTCTAGGCTGGCATGAAGCTTTTCAAAGACCATGGGATCCGCCAAGGGTCCGATCAAACGACCATCAATTTCCAGGGCATTTGCTCCAGCAAGTAACCGCGCAATCCTTTCCGATATACCATGCTGTATAGCGGCACGCGAGCCCGAAATGTTTTTAAGTTCAAGTTTTCCAGCTTTATAAAGGTCCCGGGCCTTGCGGATGGTCTGGACCAGTGCTTCGTCCTGGATCAAGGGCAATTTCTGGCCCTTGGCAATTTCCAACGATGGAAGGGCCTGCCGGGACTCGAGATAGTTCAGCGGAGACTTAAAAAAGGCCTCATTCTCAGTCTCTGCGGAAATAATCTCTTTGAAGATTGAGGTGAGTCGTGAATATGTTTCTTTACGCTCTGTTTCAAGTAATGGCAGGCTGGTTTTTAAAAAGTCCAAATCAATCTTCATGGCCATAACCCCTCCTCCTGCGAATTTTTTTGTAGCCGACTGGTCTTGTGGGACGGCAAAACTATGGCTGGTCAGGGCGCAACCTTATCATGATATTTCATCAAAAAATCAAATGATATAAATCTGGGTCTTTACTGCTCAGCAGTATAAGCCGTTTATTTTACATCTTGTTCCTGCCATTTTTCGATCACGAGGGAGCGTTGGGCTTCGTACAGACAGCGCTGGATACTCAGGGTCCCTGCCATTGCCTCAAGCCCGCCTAGTGCGACCTCGGTTTTTCGGGCGTCAGTGAAGATTTCATTGCAGATTTGACAGTTCTGCACATATTTGCCCAAGAACGGAATACTGGGGTCCTGGCTGATGATATAATCCATGATGCTGCTGGGGCCACCCAGCGCCAGCCAATTGTAAAGCACACTTTTATTAGCTATTTCCAGCAGCTCAAGCAAGTCCTGCTCGAGTACACTGCCCGCATAAAAATAGGGGATACTGCGGTCCACCAGACCGCAGCAAGGGGAGAGCCGGCCCTCCGGGGCGATGACTATTTCTTTCAGGACCTCATTGCATGGTCCACGCCAACGATCTTCGGTGACCTCCGGCGGCACCCAGCCCAGCGGGTTAACCTTTTCGGCGCCCCGTCCGATGGGCAGGGTATTGCCTGAGGAAATAGTCAAGGGATGTTTGCCATATTCCTCCGGCAGCAAGTCCTCCAGTTTGGGAATCTCACGCCGCAGCAGGGCTTCGTAGGTGGCCCGGCTAGACCTGGAGCCGGGATAGGATTTGTGGGCCAAAAGGACCGGGATTTCAAATTCCAGAGCTGCTTCCACCGCATAACCGATGTGGGTCAGGGGTACATATGCCTGATGGAAGTCATCCACGGAGTAGTTAAGTTCCCCCAGGCCGGCTTCCTTAAGACTCCGGAGGATTCCACGGGCGGCCGTTAAGGAAGTGGCCCAGGAGGCATTGGTAACAATGCGACTGTGGGTATCCGAGTTCTCCAAAATGTGCTGTAGGGTGGCCAGGACCTCCCGGAGGAATAACGTGGGCTCGCCCCCGGTAAAAACCACCAGGGGAATCGGGGCCACCCTTTGCAAACTACCAAAAACCATGATCATGGTTGCGGCCGACAAATTCCCATGAACGTGGGGCCCGCAACCGGGCGCGCAGAAATCGCACGTGATATTGCACCGGTCGGTAACGCTGAAGGCCAGGCTTTTCAAACTTTGCTACCCTTTAGCCTTCTTCGACTCAGCTTCCAGGCTGGCATGAAGCTTTTCAAAGACCATGGGATCCGCCAGGGGGCCGATCAAACGACCCTCAATTTCCAGGGCACTTACTCCCCAAGTATTCCAGTTATGGAGAGCGCCCCTGTGACTGCCCTCCGAAATACTACTGCCCGATATCCAACTATGTCTGTCTTCAACTGCGACTTTATCAGAATTTGCGTTAATGTTTTTAAGTTCAAGTTTTCCAGCTTTATAAAGGTCCCGGGCCTTGCGGATGGTCTGGACCAGTGCTTCGTCCTGGATCAAGGGCAATTTCTCGCCCTTGGCAATTTCCAGCGATGGGAGGGCCTGCCGGGACTCGAGATAGTTAAGCGGAGACTTAAAAAAGGCCTCATTCTCAGTCTTTGCGGAAATAATCTCTTTGAAGATTGAGGTGAGTCGTGAATATTTTTCTTTAAGGTCCGTTTCAAGTAATGGCAGGCTGGTTTTTAAAAAGTCCATATCAACTTTCATAGCCATAACCCATCCTCCTGCGATTTTTTTTAGCCGACTTGATCTCGTGGGGCGGATACTATCAAAAAGGGTTCCAATAGTCAATGCAACTTTGAATTCTTTAAAAATAAAGCCGGCCATTGCTGGTGTATACCGTCGCCGACCTGCCCTGGAAAAGACCCAAACTTGAAGTGCCTCCGGGCCGCCAGGCAGATGTCCAGGTTCGCCGGGTTGGCCGTGTCCCATAACGCTTTAGTCGGATGAACCTGTTAAATAAATCAGGGATTCCCTGACTTAAAAATCAGGTTTATACCGATGGTGGGCGATAGCTAACCGGCTTATAAAAGGATTAACAGTTAAAGGGATATGATTGAAAAACGATAACTACGCTTAACGGGAACCAAATTCAGATTTGCAACCGGGAAGCTCGGCCCACTAGCCGGCAGGCCCCATTATGAAAACCTGGTTATATGCTGCAATCGCTTCTTTGGTGTTGCTGGTGGGCTGCGGTGGTGGCCGCCTGGTCCAAGATAATCCCTCCCAGGCCCCATCCTTGTCTGATGACGATACCACCATGACTGAAGAATTATGGGAGCATCAAATCAAATTCGATGTGCCCATCCAGATTAATAAGCAGGTCAAGGCTTACTTGGTCTATTTTTCCACAAAACGCAAAGAGGTCATCCAGCGCCAACTGGTCCGCTCCACCCGTTATCTTCCGATGATTAAGGAAGTTTTTCAGGAATATGGCCTGCCGGAAGACCTGGCATACTTGGCCATGATAGAAAGCGGTTTTAATCCCGAGGCCCAATCTCCCGCGGGCGCCCGCGGCATGTGGCAGTTTATCAAAGGCACAGGGGTTCGTTATGGATTGGTAATTGACGGCCGCATTGATGAGCGCCGGGACCCGGTGAAATCCACCCGCGCCGCAGCCCGATACCTTCTGGACTTGTACCAGCAGTTCGGCTCCTGGTATCTGGCCGCCGCGAGCTACAATTGTGGTGAGAGGCGAGTTCAGAAGGAGTTGAACAAGGGCAATCACGAGAATTTCTGGGAACTCTCTGCGGATAAGCGCCTACCCAGTGAAACTCAAAACTATGTGCCCCAGATGATCGCGGCCACTATCATCGCCAAGAATCCGGAGAAATTCGGATTCAAAGATGTTCCGTATCAACAACCCGATACTAATTTGGCAGTGGCATCGCTTACTGATGAGACTGTAGCGGGCGGGAGCGGAAATCAAGATTGGGCCCCCAGACCCGTCCACTCTCCAACGATAAAGGCCGCTTCCTATTCTCCAAGCAAGAGCCAACCATATTATGCGGTGGCATCGGTTACCCGCAAGCCTAACCAAAACTCTGACAACAAGATCAAGCTGGCAAAAAAACAAATACCCCAGGCCAAGAGTTACAATGCTAATTCCCGTAACGCAGCAAACGGTAATTCGACCCCCTATGCGGCTTCGATATTCGGCAGTATTAGTTTTCCTAAAAAAGACATTGCCCGAAAAAATAAATCTAATATGCAGACAATCACCAAGAATAGGAAAACCAATGACAGGAAAGTCGTAGACCGTAAAAGTAAGAAACAGAGCCATGCCTTATTTGCCCTGAAGAGAGAGCCTAAAAACGGGAAGGCCAAAACTCTCAAGAGAAATAGTTCCCCAGTCGCTAGCAATACTGCCAGAATAGTCAGGACCAAACCTAAGCCCTTTCAGGTTTCCGAGGCCCGTTAATCTAGCCCGGACACTACTGGTCCGGCCTGGGTATTCGATTCAGAGGTGCGAAACCTGAGTTATTATATGGATTTATTTAGAAAGCGGAATGATTATTGTCTGCAAGTTTAGTTTGTTCTTCAACGAAATTGCGGCAATGAGCGCCTCTCGTCTGGACGAAAACGGTCCTGCGATCACCTGGGATCCGTTCTTTTTTCCCGGAGTCCTGCGAATGAAACCTTGTTCCCCTTGGTTCTCAATCTTGTCCAGCATTTTTTCGGCACTCGGGAAATCAGGAAAGGCGCCCACCAGGAGACCATATTTTTTTTCTTCTTTCAGGGGCGTCAAAGGATGTTCTTTTGCTGCAGGGGGACTGATGGCTGTCTCTGGAGGAGTTGTTTCAGAAGTACCAACTCCTTTCCCAGGCGCGGCGGGGGGTTGTTCCAGTGGAGGCGCAAT
The DNA here is from genome assembly GCA_050014275.1 of Desulfobaccales bacterium. Taxonomy (GTDB): domain Bacteria; phylum Desulfobacterota; class Desulfobaccia; order Desulfobaccales; family 0-14-0-80-60-11; genus JAPLJC01. The sequence goes on from JBEKDQ010000056.1 coordinate 9,594, forward strand.
TGGGTTTGGCAAGGGCGGAGGTGTGCCCGGCGCTTCGGAAACGCCAGGTAATGTCTGTGGCTTTTCTTCTAATTTATCTGTTGGAACTGGAGGATGATATAGGATCAGCAACTGGACTGCTGCCAAAAAGAGGAGAATTAATAAACCTAACAGCAAAGCTGCCAGTCCTAACCCTTTAAAAACCCTCTTGTTCAAAATGCTCCCAACCTTTTAACCAGAGATTATGCGGCAACCCTGGCCATAAAGTTAAAAAACGGTTTTGGGGACCTCTTTGCTTCGGTGAGAATCTCCCAAGGGCGCCATTCCTTAAGCCGACTCTTCTCAATGGCATAGTACCATAAATTTCGCGGTAACAAGAATTCTTTCCTGAATTTTGGGTAAATCACACCCTTAGACCCCGGACACCTCGGCTACCAGAACATGGCGATTTTTTAAAGGTATTTCTGAAACATGACACTAGAAGTTCTTATGATAGCTCCGCAACGGAGGGTTCGCAGGGCCGGACAGTAGCCAACGGGAAGCATCCGGGCTACCCGCCGCGGCTACCGCCTGGAAGACGCCGGCCGCTTTGAACTTCACGGCCTGGCTCTCCGGAAGAACCCTCCTCTCCGGACCCCGAAGTTATTTCGCACTTTACCCCAGGCCTGGCTCGCATTCTCCCCTTGCCCTGGCCCGAGGCTTCGCGGTATGATAGAAGCAGGCGCGAGAACATTCCCTCTCTCCATAAAATTTGCTATAATTTTATCTAGTTAAACTAGTAGCGTGATTGGGAACTTATGTTTAATATGTCTTGGCCCTAAAAACTCCCCCTCCCTGTGAGGGGAGGGGGTTGGGGGGAGGGTGGCAAGATATTAAGATAACAAAAAAAATAATCACCCCCACCCTGACCCTCCCCCCTCTCAGGGGGAGGGGATAAAAGGGATTTCCCGTCGCCAGGGAATGAGGCAGTAGTTTGTTCATGGACGTTTAGCTTGCGAAATTATTAGGAAAAATGAGCGCAGGCTAAAACCTGCGGCAGCTACCTAAACCCCAGATATTTTTTTAAAATATTCTGAACCACTACACTAGAAGACCGGGAGACCATGCCCCAATCTCAGTTCGTCCATCTCCACGTGCACACCGCCTTCAGCCTGCTGGACGGCGCCGTCCGGATCCAGGACCTGCTGGCCCAGGCCCAGGCCTATGAGATGCCGGCAGTGGCCATTACCGACCACGGCACCCTGTTCGGGGTCCTGGATTTCTACCAGAAGGCCAGGGCCGCGGGCATCAAGCCGATCCTGGGGTGCGAGCTCTACGTGGCCTCGGGCTCCCGGCAGGACCGCAAGGGCAAGGGAGAATACCATCACCTGGTGGTGCTGGCTGAGAACATGCAGGGTTATCAGAACCTCGTCCGTCTGGTGACCCAGGCGCACCTGGAGGGCTTCTACTATCGCCCCCGGGTAGATCAGGAGCTCCTGCAGGAGTTGGGCAGCGGCCTGATTGCCCTGTCCGCCTGCCTCCATGGCAAGGTGGCCCAGCGTTTGCTGGGCGATGACCCCCGGGGCGCCGAAGCCGCCGCCCGGGAATACGCCGAGCTCTTCCCGGGGCGCTTTTACCTGGAGGTCCAGGCCAACGAATTGCCGGAGCAGCTCAAGGTGAACCAGGCCCTCCTGGAACTGGCGCCTCGCTGGGGGATTCCTTTAGTGGCCACCAATGACGTTCATTATCTGCGCCCCGAAGACGCCCGGGCCCAGGACGTCCTGCTATGCATCCAGACGGGGAAGACGGTGAACAGCGCCGGCCGCATGAAATTTCAGACCGACCAGCTCTATTTCAAGAGCGCCGCGGAGATGGCCCGGGCCATTCCTCACCCCGGGGCACTGGCCGCCGCGGGGGAGATCGCGGCCCGCTGCGACCTCACCCTGGACCTGGGCCACTATCGCTTCCCGGTGTACCCGGCGGCCCATGGCCAGAGCATGGAGTCTCTCCTGAGCCAGCGGGCCCGGGAGGGTCTCCAGGTCCGTCTGGCGGCGGCGCCCGCGGACCAGCGGCGGCAGCCGGAGGAGGCCTATTGGCAGCGCCTGCAATACGAGACCGATATCCTGGTGAAGATGGGCTTTGCCGGCTATTTCCTGGTGGTGGCCGACATCATCTCCTAT
>JBEKDQ010000057.1:0-11715 GCA_050014275.1 Desulfobaccales bacterium
TGGCCTGCCCGGGGTCGTCATAGGCGCCACCGTCCCACATGAATTTCTTGCCTTCGACTTTTCTTGCCAGTGGTGTGGTCATCATCCTGCCTATCTCTCTTTGGTAGCCGCAGGCTTTAGTCTACGCTGTTATTTCCTTCTAAATGAGGCCAATAAGAATATCTTCCAAATTATAGCCGATTGAGTCCTTAAATGGGTATTCTTGCCATTGGGCTACAATTTTATTCCTTACCGGATTATCGACAATGTATTTTACATTGCTGGCTAATGACTCATCTATCTTAATTACATGGCCGAAAAAATCTTTCTGCCATTGCACCTCCCATCTACTTTTCGACAGCCAAACTCCATCAGTGGTATGCTCATCCGTTTGCCTAAGATCTCTTTGGTAGCCGCAGGCTTTAGCCTGCGCTGTTATTTCCTTCTATATGAGGCCAATAAGAATATCCTCCAAATTATAGCCGATTGAGCCTTTAAATGGGTATTCCTGCCATTGGGTAACAATCCCTTTTCTCACGGGGTTATCAAGGATGTATTTTACATTGGTGGCTAATGACTCATCTATCTTAATTACATGGTCGAAAAAATCTTTCTGCCATTTCACCTCCCATCCACTTTTCGACATCGAAAATCCGGTTTTTTGCTTAAACCCGGCTATTGCCTTTAACAAATCTGCCTCATCATCTATCCCGGTGATAATCAGATGCAAATGGTCGGGCATGAAACAATAAACCGGAATTTTACATTTAAACTTGGTAGCTGTTTCTTTAAGAAATCCAATGAATATATCCACAAGGTCCGGATTCTTGAAAATTGTTGCCCTATTCTTAAGGCAAAGAGTAAAAGCAACGATTGAACTTCCGCGATAAAATTCCTTCACCAACCTATGGGGCTTTTCCCTTATTGAGGCCATAGTGAGCGCAGGCTAAAGCCTGCGGCTACTAAAATCTATTTCAAAGGGGCCATGAAGTATGAATATATCCACAAGGTCCGGATTCTTGAAAATTGTTGCCCCATTCTTAAGGCAAAGAGTAACGCAACGATAGAGCTGCCGCGATAAAACTCCTTCGGCAACCTATGGGGCTTTTCCCTTATTGAGGCCATAATGAGCGCAGGCTAAAGCCTGCGGCTACCAAAAGATTTAAAAGCGTAAAGGCGACTCGACAGGTCGCCTCCAGCTTATCCTCTCGTGCTATAGGCGCTGGGGCCCAGGGCCCGCAGGGTCTCGGTCATCTCCGTCATCACATCGGCGAACTTCTGGGCCTCCGCCGAGGCAATCCATTCGATCCGGAACCGCTCGGGCTCCAGGCCGAAGTCCTCCAGCATCATCTCAATTCCTTCCGCTCTATTTTGGGCCTTTTTATTACCTTCCAGGTAATGACATTCGCCCAGGTGTCACCCACATACCAGGACGCCGTCGGCCCCCTTGGTGAGGGCGCCGATGACCAGGTTGGGGTGCACCATGCCGGAGCACATCACCCGGATAATCCGGCCGTTGGGGGGGTACTGGATGCGGGAGACCCCTGCCAGGTCGGCCCCGGCGTAAGAGCACCAGTTGCAGCAGAAGGCGATGATTAAAGGCTCGTACTGCTCTTCCATGGCTAAACCCCTAAGCTGCCAGCTTTCAGTAGGGGGGCGAGTGTAGCACAGGCTTTCCAGCCTGTGATCAGGTCGCCCCTACAGGTTATTGGTGCCTGAGACGCACCCTGCATTTCTGCTCACTGCTCATAGTTAACTCAACCCGAGGGCGGCCTCCACCTGGGCCTCCAACTGCTCCGGGGTGAAGCCGGCCACGTAAATGCCCTGCTTGGGGCAGGTGGCCATGCAGGAGCCGCAGCCCTTGCACTGCATGGCGTTGACCTCCACCGTCTTCTTGACCCCGCCGTCCTTCATGTATTCGATGAGGGTCAGGGCTTTGAAGGGGCAGGTGTCGACGCAGAAAGCGCAGCCGTCGCAATTCTCGTCGATGGGGTTGGAGATGATGGATTCCAGCTCCAGGTAATCCCGGGACAGGATGGTATTGGCCCGGGAGGCGCAGGCCAAGGACTCGGCCACGGTCTCCTGGATGGGTTTGGGGTAATGGCACAACCCTGCCAGAAAGATGCCCTCGGTGGTGGCATCCACCGGCCTGATCTTGGGGTGAGCCTCGGTGAAGAAGCCCTCGGCATTAAGGGGGACTTTGTAGAGCTCCGCCAGGGGGGCATTATGGTGAGGGATGATGGCGGTGGCCAGGGTGAGGAGGTCTACCTGAAAGCTAACCGGCATCTGCAGAATCTGGTCGGTTACCGTGATCTTGAGGCGGCCACCGGCCTCCTCCACCCTGGGGGGATCGGCGATGACGTGGCGGATGAAGACCACCCCCAGTTCCCGGGCCCGGGTGTAGAGGATCTCCCGTTCGCCGTAAGTGCGCATATCCCGATAGAGGACGAAGACCTCCATCTCCGGGTTCATCACCTTGAGCTTGATGGCGTTTTCCACCGAGTGGGCGCAGCAGACCTTGTTGCAATAGGGACGCTCCGGAATGCGGGAGCCGACGCACTGAATGAAGGCCACCGCCTGGGCCTGATTGACCCGGGCGCTCTTCCGGGAGATTTCCTCATCCAGTTCCAGGGAGAGGAGGACGTTGGGGTTTTCTTTATAGAGGTACATCCCTTCCGGGCGGAAGGGCGAGGCGCCGATGGCCAGGATGACGATGCCGTGGCGGATTTCCTCGCCGCTGCCCAGGGTGGTGGTGAAGTTACCCACCGTCCCGGAGACGCCGGTGACCATCTCCTTAAAATGGACCGTGATCAGGTCGTTGCCAAGCACCCGATTGATCATGGCTTCCACCCGGGGCTTAACCAGGCCACCCCGCCAGGTGGTGTGGAGCTTCAGGGCATTGCCTCCCAGGAAGTCCTTACGTTCCACCAGGTGCACCTGGTAGCCCTGGTCGGCCAGGGCCAGGGCCGCAGTCATGCCGGTGACCCCACCCCCCACCACCAGGGCGGTGGGGTTGACACCCACGGTGAGGTACTCCAGGGGCTGGAGCAGCCGGGCCTTGGCCACCGCCATGTTCACCAGGTCCTGGCACTTCCGGGTGGCCAGCCCCGGCTCGTTCTGGTGGACCCAGGTGCACTGGTTGCGGATGTTGGCCATCTCGAACAGGTACTTGTTGATGCCGGCGGTTCGCAGCATCTCCTGGAAGATGGGCTGGTGAGTGGTAGGGCTGCAGGCCGCCACCACCACCCGGTTCAGTTGGTGTTCCTGGATAATCTCCGCCATCCGAGCCTGGGAGTCCTGGGAGCAGGTGAACAGGTTGGCCTGGGCGTACTCCACCTGGGGGAGGTTTTGGGAGTATTCCACGATGGCCGGGACGTCGGCCACTCCGCCGATGTTGAGGCCGCAATTGCAAACGAAAACCCCCACCCGGGCCGGCTCCCCCGCCACCTCTCTTTCCGGGGGGAATTCCTTTTTTCTCATCAGGGTGCCCCGGGCCGCGGCCAGGTGCCGGGAGGCAGTGGCGGCCGCGGCGCTCCCCTCCATCACCGTCTGGGGGATGTCCTTGGGCCCGGTGAAGGCGCCGCAGGCAAAGATTCCCTCCCGTAAGCTGGTGGTCGGCGAAAAACAACTGGCCTCCATGAAGTCGTTGGGTCCCAGGGGTACATCGAGCCGCCGGGCCAGCTCCACGGTGGCCGGTGGTATCACCATGCCTACCGAGAGGACCACCATGTCGAAGATCTCGTCGATCACTGCGCCGGCCTCGGTGACGTAGCGTACCTCCAGGTCGCCGTTATTATTGGCGGGCTGGACGGAATGGACCCGGGAGCGGATCAGCCGAGCTCCCTGATCTTTAATCTTGGCGCAGTATTTTTCAAAGTCCTTGCGGGGGGTTCGCATGTCCAGGTAAAACAGAGCCATATCCAGATCCGGGCCGAGGTGCTCCCGGGCCACGATGGCCTGCTTCAGGGCGGCCATGCAGCAGAAGTTGGAGCAATAGGGCTTGGCCCCTTGGCCTAAATTCCGGGAGCCGACGCAATGGATCCAGGCGATCTTTTGGGGCTCACGACCGTCAGAGCGCCGGCGCACGTGTCCCTGGAACGGCCCGGCGGGGCTCAGGATGCGTTCAAACTCCAGGCTGGTGTGAACATTGGGATACCTGCCGTAGCCATAGAGCGCCGCGGCGGCTGGGTCGAAGGGCTTGAAACCGGGAGCCAGGATGACCGAGCCCACCTCCAGGTCCACAATCTGGCGTTGCTGTTCATGGTCAATGGCCCCGGCCTGGCAGACTGCAGCACACTGCATACATTCGGAACAAATCTCGCAGTTGAGACAGCGGGTGGCCTCAGAGAGGGCCTGCTCTTCGCTGTAACCCTGAACAATCTCGGCAAAGCAGATGGACGAGACTTCCGGCGGCAGGGTGGGCATAATTTCCCGGGGCCGGCCTTCCTCGTCTTTGGGGATCTCCCGCCACCGTTGAGCCGCGGCGATACCCTGGATGCGGCCGGTGTACATATCCTCCCCGTGGAGATAACGGACGATGGATTCCGCTGCTTCGATGCCGCCACCCACAGCCTCGATGGCAACCCAGGGGCCGGTGGAGGCATCGCCAGCGGCGAAGACCCCGGGCCGGGAGGTCATGTAGGTCACCTCATCCACCTCGATGGTGCCCAGGCGGCTGAAGGTAATCCCCGCGTCTTTCAGAAACTTCACGGCAGACTCCTGGCCGATGGCCGCGACCACCAGGTCTACCGGCATTTCAAATTCAGCGCCGGCAATGGGAATCGGGCGGCGGCGCCCGGAGTCATCCCGCTCCGCCAGGTCCATTTGCTGGCACAGCAGGGTTGAAACCTTGCCCCTGTTGGCGCGCACTTCCAGGGGCGCCACCTGGTAGAGGATTTTTATCCCTTCACACAGGCCCTGGTCGATCTCCCAGGCATGGGCGGGCATTTCCTCCCGGGACCGGCGATAGACGATGGTCACAGTGGCCCCATAGCGCCGGGCGGCGCCGGCTACGTCCAGGGCCACGTTGCCGCCGCCGATCACCGCAACGCGTTTGCCTACCTCGAGTTCCTGACCCAGATTGTGGCGGCGCAGGAACTCCACCCCTTGCATGACTCCTTTCAGATCCTCGCCCGGGATTCCGAGCGCCCGACCTTCATGACAACCTATGCCCAGGAACACTGCTTTGTAGCCCTGGTCAGAGATGTCGTCCAGGGTGAAGTCTTTCCCTAAGGCGCTATTGAGTTTGAGTTCCACCCCCAGGCGCAGGATGTTGTCGATCTCTTTTTTCAGCACCTCCCGGGGCAGGCGGTATTGCGGAATGCCCACCCGGAGCATGCCTCCCGGTTCAGGGAGCGCCTCAAAAATGGTGGGGCGGTAGCCTTGCCGAGCCAAATGGTAGGCACAGGTTAAACCGGCGGGGCCGGAGCCGATAATGGCGATCTTGTCGCCTTTGGCCTCCACCACGGGCGGGTTGATACTCCCCAGATCCACCTGGTCTGCGGCAAAACGCTTCAACCCGGAGATGGCCAGAGGTTCATCCACTTCCTGCCGCCGGCACTTCTCCTCACAGGGGTGGGGACAGATGCGGCCCAGTGTCCCGGGAATCGGGGCCCGGTCCATGATGAGCTTGACTGCCTCGGTATACTTCCCCATTTTAATGAGCTGGATATACCCCTGGACATTGATGTGTGCCGGACAGGTGATGGTGCACGGCGCCCGGTCCAGCTTCTTGATGGCGAAGGTGGCGGGAATGGCCTGGGGATAGAGCCGATTGATGGCCTTGACTTCGCCGAGGCCCAGATTGAATTCATCAGGAATACTAACCGGGCAGACCTCGATGCAGGCGCCGCAACCGGTGCATTTGGCCAGGTCGACGAAGCGAGGCTCAGTTTCCAGGGTGGCTCTAAGGTGGCCCGGCTCCCCACCGACCTCTCTCAATTCGGTGAGGGTGTGGACCTCAATGTTACTGTGCCGGCCGACCTCGACCAGCTTGGGGGAGATGATTCACATGGCGCAGTCGTTGCTGGGGAAGGTCTTGTCCAATTGAGCCATGGTGCCGCCGATGGCCGGCCCCTTTTCCACCAGGTGGACGTAATAGCCTGAGTTGGCCAGGTCCAGAGAGGCCTGCATACCGGCGATGCCGCCCCCCACCACCAAAACTGACCCCAAGACTTTTTCGGACATTTTTAAGGCCCTCAGATGACAGCTTGCGGGAGGATTGATGAATATATTTCTGAATCAGTTTTCACAATCTTAATTTTGTTGAAAACGGCAACAATTTTATAATTGCGATATTTATGTCATAGTTCGGTGTACTTTTTTTCGACAAATTAATAGAGGTTAGAGACTCAAGGGGAATCACCTGGGGAATATTTGGGAGATAATTTCTCCTGTGTGGGGTATTATGCACCAAGACCTTTTTGAAGCACTCATATATTGAGAAAATTTACCTGCATACAGGATAGCTTGCGTAGTTATGTTATGCAAAGGTTTTTTTTATGCAAAAATTTATCAGGCGTGGGCTTGCCGGGGCGGGTTAACCCCACCCCCGGGTCAAGACGGGAAATGATAAAATAAGCCCGGGCGCGGAGACGGGACGCCTGGCCCGCGGTCCTCATTGCACGATGACTATGCCGGTCAGGACCCCCCTGGGCATGTCCCCGGGTTTGGCGCCGCTGCCGATGGGGTAGATCTCCCAGCCCTGGCGGGCCACCAGTTGGTAGACGTCGATGCCCACCGCCTCCATGGATGGCCGGGACAGCAGGGAGAAGCGGCAGCGCTTGCCTCCCATGGCCTGACAGTCCTCCTGCTGGCCGCAAAAGGTGTGGCGGCAGGACCCGGCCCCGAAGCCGAAGGCCAGGTAATGGCCGTCGTAAAAGGCCAGGGACTCCATTTCGCTCACCATCTTATAGACCTTCTGGTAAGCGGCCACCCGCTCCTTGATGGTAGCCTTGTCCCGGACGATGACCTCAGGCGGCACCTCCAGGGTGAAGAGCACCGCCCACCGGTAGTTCTTCAGGATTTCCCGGAGTTCGCCGGGCTTCAGGGTATTGGGGGGGCAATGGGCCCCGGCCCCATAGCCGAAGCAGCGGGGAATCTGGCACTTCAGGGTCACCCGCTCATCCACCGGGATCTCCTGGGTCTCGATGACCGCCGCCCGGCTGGCCCCCCACTCCAGGGCCTTCTTTCGGTAACGTTCCAGGTCCTGGGGCAAGCGGGCCGCCTGCATATCCACGGTGATTTTCTCCACCTTGCCGCCCATAAACCCTCCTTTGCAAGATCTCCATTCATGGGAAAAGCCCGGCCCGCCCCGTTGGGGGGGCGGCGGGTGAGCTCCCGCGATGCGGGAATTTTTTTCCACACCCAGACGAATAGCTGAATAAATATTAGCCCGAAGCCGGGGTTTTATTAAATCGCAAATTAACAGGCTTAGCAGGAGCCAGGAAGATGGGGGCGCGGCCTCGCCGATTCTTCAAGCTCATATTAAAGTTCAATTAAGCCCTTTCTCATCCCTCTCTTTAAAGACCTTTTGGGCGGCAGAGATGCCGTTAAGCGCGGCCGGGAACCCGGCATAAACTGCCATCTGGATAATGGTCTCCACCACTTCCTGGCGTGAACATCCCACATTAAGCGCCCCGTGGATATGTACTTTCAATTGCGGTTCGGCATTCCCCAATGCCGTGAGTGCAGCCACAGTGGCAATCTCCCTGCATTTCAGGTCGAGCCCGGTGCGGTTGTAAATATCTCCGAAGGGAAATTCAATGAGATAGCGCGCCAGGTCAGGGGCAATATCCTTCAGGCTTTCTATTACCCTTTCTCCTGCTTCGCCATCTATTTCCTTAAGTTTCTCCCACCCGCGTACAAACCTCTCGTTGTTCATGCGGCTTCCCCCCGAAGGCTCACCTGCAACCACCTGGTGTCAGGCTTCGTAAATAGTCTGGAATTAAATCAAGTGAAAACTAATTTTCAAGGATATTTAAAAAACAGTAGTTTGAAATGTCATAGCAATTATGAAGCCTCACAATAGACCCTAAATTTGAAGCAGGGTCCAGATGACCAAGCCTTAGACATCAGATGGGTTAGAAAATGCCATGCCAATCACCCGTCAGCCAAATCTTCTCCGGTTAAGGCCTGCAAGGCCTGGAGGTACCGGGCCCGGGTGTTGGCGATGACCTCCGGGGGCAGCGGCGGCGGCGGCGGTTTCTTGTTCCAGCCCAGGGATTCCAGGTAATCCCGGAGATACTGTTTGTCATAGCTCTTTTGAGGGCCGCCGGGGCGGTAGTCCTCCTGCGGCCAGAAGCGGGAGGAGTCCGGGGTGAGCGCCTCGTCGATGAGGAGCAGCTCGCCGTCCGCCAGGCCGAATTCGAACTTGGTGTCGGCGATGATGATGCCCCGCGGTTCGGCCCAATCCAGGGCCCGGCGGTAGAGGTTAAGGCTGAGGTCTTTGACCCGGGCGGCCAACTGGGGGCCAACGGAGGCCGCCATTTGCTCAAAGGAGATGTTTTCATCGTGGGTCCCCAGCTCGGCCTTGGTGCTTGGAGTAAAGAGCGGCTCCGGCAACTGCTGGGACTCCACCAAGCCCGGAGGCAGGGGGAGGCCGCCGATGGCGCCGGTTTGCCGGTATTCGGCCCAGCCGGAGCCGGACAAATAACCCCGGACAATGCACTCCACCGGCAGGGGCCGGCACTTGCGCGCCAGCATGGCGCGGCCCTGTAACAGCTCCCGGTAGGGGCGGCAGGCCGGGGGAAAATCCTCCACCTCCAGGGAGACCAGGTGATTGGGGGCAAGGGGGGCCAGGTGCCGGAACCAGAAGGCGGAGAGCCGGGTAAGGATGCGGCCCTTGTCCGGGATGGGTTGGCTCATCACCACGTCAAAGGCGGAGATGCGGTCCGAGGCCACCAGCAGCAGACGGTCCCCCAGGTCGTAGATGTCCCGCACCTTGCCCTGGTGCCGGGGAAAGCCGGGGAGATCGGTGGCCAGCACCGGGGCGCTCATCTGGCCGCCGTCCGGGTCGCGTTATCGTTGGAGGTCTTGGTAGTCATTTTCATAACCCTGGGGGTGATCCTTTCCTTGGTTTCCAGGCGCCGGGCCAGTTCCTCGGCGGCCTTGGCCCCGGCAACCGGGCCCACCTGGACCTGATACCGGGTCTGGCCGCCGCGGCTCCGGACCACCCGAGCCTTAAAGTGGTCTTTTCCAAGGCGCTGCACCAGGGCCCGGGCCTGATTCTGCGAGCCAAAGGTGGCGGCCACCAGCATGAAGCGCTCTTCCCTGGGCTTGGCGGCCACCGGGGTCCGGGCGGCGATGAGCTGCTCCGAGGTGGAGGCCAGCCCTCCGGTTTCCACTAAGGGCGGGACGCCCGTCGCCGGGAGAGGATTAGGCTGATTTGCGGCCCCCGGGATCGCCGCGGGAGACTCCGGGGAAGCGGCCCGGTGCAGTCTTAGCCCCCCCCAGATGAGGATGACCAGCAGCCCGGCCAGCCCCAGACCCCACAATTGGCGCCGGGGAGAGGATAGAAAGGCGCGGCCGGCCCGGAGCGCTGCATCCTTAAACCTTTGGGCCGGGGGGCGGCCCATTTGCCAAAATCTGCGCAGGAGCACCCGGACGCCGGCTGTCGCCGGTTTCCCCGCGGGCCCGCTCCATGCTGCCATCCGGGCCTTCCCCTCGGGTAGCCCATTGCCTTTAAATTCCTGCAGTTGGCGCAACTGGGCCAGGAAAGCCGACACCTCGGGGAAGCGTTCTTCCGGGTCCACCGCCAGGCAACGGAGCAGCAGGTTTTGCAAGGACAGAGGGATCTCCTCCAGGTCCGCCGGCAGGTCCTCCACCCGGTAAGGGAAAGGCTCATCAAAGGTGAGGGCATAGGGGAGGCTGCCGGCCACCAGCCGGAAGCCCAGGACCCCTAAGGAAAAGATGTTGCTGGCGGGGGAGGGGACATCGCCATAAATCACTTCCGGGGCCTCATAGGCCTTGAGTTCCAGGGTGGTCACGGGGCCTCCCTCCCGTCCGGGAAAGGAGAAATTGGCTATCCGGACCTCCTGGCCTTCTAGGAGGATATTGAGGGGATTGAGGCTGCGATGGACTACACCCCGCTGGTGGGCCAGGTCCAGGATCAGACCGAGCCGCTCCAGCAGGCGCAGGGCCTGGGGCAGGCCATAGCGCTGCCGCCCAACAAACTGAGCCAGCAGGCTATCCCCAGCGAAGGGTTCCTGCACCAGGAACAGGCCGGCGGTGGAATCCTCCAGGTGATAGACGCCGAGAATTTCCGGATGGCGCAACCTCAGGGCCAGGGCGGCTTCCTTTTGGTAATACCCCTGGGCCTCCGACCACTCCGGGGCCTCCCGGGGCAGTACCTTGAGACCCACTTCCGTTCCCAGGAGGCCATCCCCGGCCAGCCACACCGCTCCCCAGGGTTCTTCCCGGAGGAGGCGGGCGATTTCATAGCGGTCCCCCAGAACGGCAGTCCCGGCAAGATCCGCGCCTTCGTGCTTCATCAGCGCCACAGCCTCGATTTTCAGGGAATGGGCCGCTCTCTCCGGCCAGATTCAACATAACACAAAAGCCCCCCGCAAAACAGCTCTATTGCTTCGCCCGCTTGCGTGATTATCTTAACCGAAAATCGAAAAGCGTATCTCACCTTCGGGAAAACCGCGGCTTGCCAAGATCACCTTGAAACATCCTGATCTATCTGATAATTTGAAGCCTCTGCGAAAATCCAAACGCGGGTTTTTTTGTTTTTTTTGTTTTGTTTTTTGGTAAGGGCCGCCCCCGGCTGTCATACCCCAGGCAGCCACAGGCGCTGGGCCCTTTCTGATCCGGTAAACCCATTATGGGCGCCTCCATCTCCCTGGCCAATCTCATCACCCTGACCCGGTTGCCGCTATTGCTGCTGCTGGTCGCCTTGTTGTTCGTCCCCAGCTTCGCGCTGCAGCTCGCCGGGGTGGGGCTGCTCATCGTCCTGTTCCTGATGGACTGGTTTGACGGCTACGTGGCCCGGGTCCGCCGTGAGGTCACCGAGATGGGGGCGGTGCTGGACGTGGCCCTGGACCGCGCCGTGGAAAACATCCTGTGGCTCACGTTCACGTATCTGGGCATGGTGCCTTTATGGGTACCCATCGTCTTTCTGATCCGCTCCTTCATCGTGGACGGGGTGCGGGGGGTGGCCCTGGCCCGGGGCAAATCCGGCTTCGGCATGATGCACTCCCCTATAGGAAAGTTCCTGGTGGCTTCCCGGTTCATGCGGGCCTTCTATGGCCTGGCTAAGGGCATGGTCTTCTGCCTCCTTTACCTGACCCATGCCCTGGCCCTGAAATATCCCGGCGCCGCGCAGACCTTGCTTTCTGCCATCCAGGTTCTTATTTTCCTGGTAGTGGCACTCTGCGTGGTGCGGGGGATCCCCGTGCTCCTGGATGGCCGCATCTATTTCCGAACCCAAAAAAGTTGAGCCCGCCGGGGAACCTCCGGGCCTCTCAGGGAAATTGCATGAGACGGGTGGCCGCCATTTTCGACGTGGACCAGACCCTGGTGCAGGGGTGCACGGAAAGGCTCTTTTTCCGCTACCTGATCCGGCATGCCTTCCTCAGCCTGCCCCAGGCCTTGACCTTTCTGGGCCACCTGGCATGCAACCCCCAGGCGCGGTTTCAGGATAAGAGCTATCTGGCCGGGCTGACGGTGTCCGAGGTCCTGGGCCTGGCCCAGCAATGTTACCGGGAGGAGATCGCTCCCCGGGTGAGCCGCCGG
>JBEKDQ010000058.1:0-11694 GCA_050014275.1 Desulfobaccales bacterium
CGGATGGAAACAGTTCTTGGCAAAATGGCCATTGTAGGCAACTCTTTCCTGCTTGCCGTGGGCTGGGTCCTTGGTGGAATCCAGGTCGATAATAAGCCGCCTATTATTCTTCCTTATTTAACAGGGTATCCGTGGACCGGGTAATGGCGGCGTCCAAAGCCTCTAACCCCACTGAATTACCCAGGACGTTATTCTCTAACCGGGAGAGCATAGACTGGCTGGCTCCTACCTTATGGTCCTTACCAATCGCTAACCTTAGAGCCGGGTCAATACGCAGAAAATCTGCGTAGTTGCAATCTTCATAGCCGGCAGCTATCTGGTAAACCCTTTGACGCACCAGCTGGACCAAGGCATGTTTCGTATGAGCAACTGACCTCGAGTCTTGCAAACAATCTTTCATGGGGTCAATGATCCTGAAACGCTCATCTATCTCTCGCAATAAGATAAAGCCGGTATCGGAAGATATCGTAGCCCCCAGAAAATCTATCATGATGGCCCGGTTAAAATCCGGTCGAATCACCTCTTTCTGGGTTTCACCACTATCGAGCACTTTGGAGTCCCCCGAATTGATTATTTATCATCCTTATATCAGATATTTAAGTTAATTTCTTTCTTTTACTGCGGCATAATCCAGGAAAATTTGCGTTCCAAAGCAGGAGCTTGGGAACGGGAAAAAAAATCCCGGAAACGCCGGGACCAAAGAGATGCTGAATTCCATAGGGGCCGCTAAATTTTTAGCGCGGCAGCCGAATTCCCTCTTCTCCCAGAGAGGGGGCAATGATTCTAAAAGTCCACTGATGAAAATAGCCTACCTTAAATTCCTTTCCTTCATCAGGGAAAATTGCGATACTTTACTGGTAGTTATTGCAAAACCTATTTTTCCCGTCACCTGAACCTGAAGGATAGGGCCGGATAAAATGAAAATATTGATTCATTACGGTAAGTTGCCCAAGCAGAGCCTGGAGCCGATTGCCCTTCCCTGGTAGGAATTGGGTAACGAGTTCAAGGTTCAAAGTTCAAAGTTCAAGGTTCAAGAGAGGCGATTTGGTTGCCTCGGTATAATATGTTGATGTCGTTAAAATTACATGGATTAGAGTTTAACCGAGAGATAGGGTGAGTTTCTTCGTGCAATTTTTTTCCAGACCCTACTGGCTTAATCTAAACCCGGAACGGCCAGCCTGGAGGCGGGAGGTGGTTCGCTAGATGAAAGTGGTGCTGGCCCGCACCGCTGGCTTTTGCATCGGCGTCAAGCGGGCCCTGGAACTGGTCCTGGAGGCCATCAACGAAACTCCGACCCAGATCTATACCTATGGTCCTCTGATCCACAATCCCCAGGTGCTGGAGCTGCTGCGGGAGCGGGGGATCACGGTGCTCAAGCCCGGTGAAGCGGTGCCGGAGGGACTGGTGGTGATCCGGGCCCACGGCATTCCCCCGCGGCAGCGGCGGCAGTTGGAGGGCGGCGCCTCCCGCATCATCGACGCCACCTGCCCCCGGGTGGCCAAGGTCCAGGCCATCATCCGGCGCTGGGCCGCCAAGGGCCACGCCACTATCATCGTCGGCGACGCAGACCACCCGGAGGTGGAGGGCCTGCTGGGCTACACGGCGGGCCTGGGCCACGTGGTGGCCAGCGCCCGGGAGGTGGCCTCCTTGCCGGAGTTGGGCGCCCCCATCGTGGTAGCCCAGACTACCCAGAGCGAAGCCCTGTTCGAGGAGCGGGTGGGGGAAATCAAGGCCCGCTTTCCCGGGGCCCGCATCTTCAACACCATCTGCGACGCCACCGCCTTTCGCCAGGCGGAGGTGCAGGAACTGGCCAGCCACGCCGAGGCCCTGGTGGTGGTGGGGGGGCGCAACAGCGGCAATACCCAGCGCCTGGTGGAGATCTCCCGGGCCACCGGCATCCCCACTTACCAGGTGGAGACCGAGCAGGAACTGGACCTGGAGGAGATGAGCCGCTACCACACGGTGGGGGTGACCGCCGGGGCCTCCACCCCCAACTGGCTCATCGGCAACGTGGTCAGCACCTTGAAGCACGCCTGGGCCTTCCGCCCCGGCTCCTGGACCAACTACCTCTACCGGGCCTGGCGCTTCTTCCTCAAGTCCAACCTCTACGTGGCCACCGGCGCCGGCTCCCTCAGCTACGTGTCCTCGCTGCTGCAGCAGGTGGAACCCCAGTTCAAATATTTCTTCGTGGCCTTTTTCTACGTCTACGCCATGCACCTGTTGCACCACTTTACCGACAAGGCCTCCAAGCTCAACGACCCGGTGCAGACCATGTTTTACCGGCGCCACCGGATGTTTCTCCTGAGCACCGGGGCCATCTCCGCCGGCTTGGCCCTGGCCCTGGGCGCATATCTGGGCTGGCTGCCCTTTGTCTTCATCTTCACCATGAGCGGCATCGGTCTCCTTTACAATTTCAAGATCATCCCGGACTCGTTGGCCCGGGTCACCCTGATCACCACCCTCAAGGAGATTCCCGGCTCCAAGGCGGTATTCACCGCGGTGGCCTGGGGGGTCCTGGCGGCCCTGATTCCGGTGGTCTGCTCCGATACCAAACAAACGGCCTCCGGGGCCACCGCCATCGCCTTCTTTTTCGTGGCGGGGATGATCTTCATCCGCTCCGGCCTCTTTGAGATCATGGCCATGGAAGGCGACCGGGTGGTGGGCAAAGAGACCCTGGCCATCGCCCTGGGCCGGGAGCGCACCCTGAATGTGTTGTCCGGCTGCTGCCTGGCCTTTATGGCCATGATGCTGCTGGCCGCCGGGGCCGGGGTCATCCCCTCCCTGGGCTACCTCCTGAGTGTCTCGGGCCTCTACGCCTTGGGCTACCTCACCCTCTACCGCCGCGGCCTCATGGAAGCCGGCCTGTTGCTGGAGTCCCTGGTGGAGGGCAACATGATCCTGGCCGGGATTTTGGCCTTTATCTGGGATCCCTATAATACGGTTGCCAGTTTTTGGTTTTCGATTTTCCACTAGAAGACTTTTTTCCGTTTTCTGTCTCTACTAAGGGCCTTTGACTTCGATTTTGCTTTTGACTTCAAAGACAGATAACAGCTTCTAGGGCGCGCGGCAAGGGCAGCCGGGACACTTAAGCCACAACTATTTTCAAGGCATAAAAGCTGGTGCGCAGGGCGCACCCTACGGCCCCTTTATCGGCCCAGGTGGGTTGACATTTTGGGGCGGAAACTATTATTTTCCAACAAAAAGCCGCGGCTGACTCTGGGTAGTTAATTACCGAAAACCGAAAACTGAAAACCGTCTTTAAAAGCGCTGGCGCAGGGCCGCGCTGGTTTAGGATGGGGCGCATTTTTTTTGCAAATTTTTATTGACAAAAGTTTTAGGCCATTCTAATATGGCGCTGAATAAAACCGGCAGGTCGAAAGGGGGTGCGATAAAGGTAAGGAAAAATAGATAGTTATGCATTTACGGAAAGGAGAAACTGGTAACCTACTTTCCATATCACAAGATCACAAGGGGGGAATGATGAAAAAAATCTTAATTTGCGCGGTAGTTTTGTGCCTACTGGCGCCCGCGGCCGCCTTTGCCGCCACCGAATTTTCCCTGGGCGGCTTTATCAAGCTGGATACCTACTATGATTCCAGCCAGCAAGCCATGACCCTTGAATATCCGGTGAACCGCACCAACGATCCTAACTTTAACCATGGCAACCTGAGATTCACGGCCCAGGGTTCTCGATTCAACTTCACCATCAAGGGACCCGAGGTCCTGGGAGCCAAGCTCACCGGCTTCCTCGAAATGGACTTCGAGCAAACCACTGACACCAGCACCGCCGCGACCCAAGGCTATACACCGCGTTTACGGAACGCCATGTTCCGGATGAACTGGCCCTGTGATACCGAGCTGATTTTCGGCCAGTACTGGACCCTGTTATGTGACTATTTTCCTGAGTCGACGGAAGACTCGCCCTACCGGACCACCGGCGCGCCCAACGAGCGAATTCCCCAGATCCGCCTGACCCAGAAGTTCGCGGGCGACTGGACTGCGGCCGGTCTGGTTGGGGAAGCCTTGGCTGGCGACTCCATCCTTGGCACAAACCCTTATAGTGGCTTCCCATCTGTGCCTACGGGCACCGTCAACGGCGGAGATGCGGAAACGCCCCAGGTCCAGGGGCAAATCAAGTACGCCCACGACTGGTGGGGCAAGGCCGCCTATTACGGCATACCTCTGCCCTTCACCGCCGCGGTTACCGCCGCCTGGCAGCGCAATGTCATTCGGAGTGGAGATGTTTCGGCGAGTAGCTTGAATGGGACCGTAATAAATGAGTCGGTCTTCGTCAACCACACGTATGTCTCTCCCTGGATGATGCAGGGCTCCCTGTTCATCCCGGTCATCTCAACCTGCGACGCCAACCTGGCCGGGACCGCCCACCTCCTGTTCGAGCCGTGGGTCGGCCAGGGGGTGAATGCCTTTGGTATGGACGGCGATCAGGCCGCGACCTTAAAGTTTGACAATAACTTGGACAAGCTCTTATCCTTTGACGAGGAGTTGTCGAAGCGTTATGGCGGATATGTCGAAGGGCAGTACTATATCGACAACCAGTGGTTCGTAAACGCCTCCGTCGCCTTTACCAAGGTGTATGATATCAAGAATTTTAACGACTATCTTTACACCTCCCCCACCTCCTCCAGCACTGGCCCCTCCACCACCTCCGGCAACTTAGCGGCACAGATAAGGGAGCAGAAGCAGGCGGAGCTGACCCTGTGGTACCGGCCCGTGGCGGCCCTTAAATTCGGCCTGGAGTACGCCTTCGTCCAAAGCGAGTATTTGACGGATGCTTACCCCAATGGAGATATCGCCGGGACACCCGGGCAAAGGGGCGATCTCAGCAGATTAGGGAACGAACACCGGGTGGAGTTCGTCGGTATCTTCTACTTCTAAACCAAAAGCGGTTGACTTCCAAAAGCCCACGGGGTAATATCCCTGTGGGCTTTTTTAATTGACAGTTTTCTGTTTTCTGTGGGAAATCTGAATAACTTGGCGGAAATTAAGGAGAAACCGAAGGATAAGAAATCCAGGTCATTTCGTGATCTGGATGTTTGGAAGCTATCTATTGAATTTGTCAAGAATATATATCGCATAACCAACAAGTTTCCAATTTCAGAACAATACGGATTGACCACCCAATTGAGGCGTCCTGCAATCTCGATTCCTTCCAACATCGCCGAAGGGCAGGGAAGGGATTCCTCCAAGGAGTTCAGACAATTTCTGTCCTTTGCCATGGGTTCGCTGGCAGAACTCGAAACCCGGTTAATCATTGCCAACAAAATTAATTATCTGGCCGATGACGAGCTAAACCCATTTATAGGCGGCCTCGATGTCATCAGGAAGATGATCCGGTCCCTTTCTAACAGCCTGAAGCAAGACTATGAAAATTTGGGAAAGCATGTTTTTTACAGAAAACAGAAAACAGAAAACAGAAAACCAACAGGAGTGAATGGCAAATGTATAGAAAATATAGCGCCTTGCTGACGGTGATTATGTTCCTGGCCTTCGTGGCCCCCGTCTTTATGGGTTGCAGTGCCACCTGGGGCAAGGTGAGGGATTGGGCGGGATACCCCAAAGGAAATGAAGGAGAGGATATTGAGACTGTCCCCCCCGAGTCCCAGCAAGAGACGGTGATGATCGACGGCAAGCCTTATATACGCAGCAAGAACCCCTACTGGCTTACCTACCCGAATCAGCCGGAATATATCTACGTGGAGAAGGGCAGGGAAATGCACACCATGCAAGAAAATCTGGTCGCAGCCCTGGCCAAGGCCGTCGGTAAGCAACAAGAACAGGCCGGGGGCAAGACCATTCCCCCCGATCAGCTGCAGGAACTGGTGAAGGCCGAGGTGGACCGTATCCTCCGGGAACAGGGGCTGGGCGGCTTTGTCTCCCAGGGGGGAGCCAAGGCCCCTTATATGGGGCGTTCCGTGGCGGTGATCCCCGACCTGGATACGCCCACCAGTTATGACGGCCTCAACCGCACCCTGGCCATTTCGCTGGGGGAAGCCCTGGGACGGACCAAGGACATCTGGGTGGCGGACCAGGGCAAGGTCAAGGAGGCCCTGGGGAAGGCCGGGATCATGGGGAAACTGACTCTGGCGTCCAATATCAAGGCCCTGGGTGATAGCCTGGGGGTTCAGGGCATAGTGCTCACCGGCATCATACCGCCGGAGCAGGGGGCGCCGGCGGCCATGGCCCTGCAGATTTACGACAGCTTCACCGGGAGCAAGGAACAATCCATCGCCGGTACGGTTACCAGCGCCATGAACGCTGAGGCGGTGGCCAAGTTCGCCCAGGACAACGCCCTGCGGGTGGGCGGCGACCTTATGAACATCAGCTGGTTCGGCCGGGTCGATTTTGTCAAAGACGGCAATGTTTATCTCAACCTGGGCCAGAACGCCGGACTCAAGGTGGGCGACCGCCTGAAGGTAGTGGTCCCGGGCAAAGAGGTGGTGAACCCCACCACCCACGCCACCTTGGGATACACCGCCGACGTGACCCAGGGGGAATTGAAGGTGACGGGACTGATAGGGAATACCGGGGCGGAGGCCACCGCGGTGAGCGGCGGCCCCTTCCATGCCAATGACCGGGTGCGGGCGAAGTGAGGGGCGACAGTGGCACAGGCTTCCAGCCAGTGATCGGGTCGCCCCTATTTGTGCGCCGAGCATTCACATGTTAATAAAAAAGATGTCGCCGCGCCCCCGAAATCTTTTCAATCACCTGGTAAAGTATAACGGCCACATTACACGCCGAGATAGGAATATACTCAATCGGCATCCGAGCGGGGTTTTATGGTTTACCGGCCTTTCGGCCGCGGGTAAGTCTACCATAGCTCACGCGGTCGAGAAAAAGCTTTTTAGCCTCGGTATACGGTCTTATGTTTTGGATGGGGACAATGTTAGACACGGGATAAATTCTGATCTCGGATTTAGCCTTCAAGATAGAAAAGAAAATATTAGAAGGATTGTAGAGATATCAAGGTTATTTGTTGATGCCGGGTTCATTGTTTTGGCTTCATTCATATCACCGTCTAAAAAGGACAGGGAATTCGTAAGAAATTGTTTATCACAAGACAATTTCTATGAGGTCTATATAAAGTGCTCGATTCAGGAATGCGAGAGGCGGGATCCCAAAGGTATGTATGAAAAGGCGAGGAGAGGAATTATAAAAAACTATACCGGGATCTCCGCCCCATATGAAGAACCTGAATCTCCTGATCTGGTTATTGATACTGAGAAACTCAATATTGAAGATTCAATTCAAGGCGTTTTAAATTTCATGGATAGGGTCAAATACTTAGTTAATTAGCTCGTATAATTAAATTACTGTTGCCTTCCCAGTGCGCCGCAGCATCAATAAAATTACCTCAAGCTAGCAGACAAATGTCCTTAAAAAAGACCAGGAGTAATACCGGTGCACCCCCAAGCAGCTAAGTCTGGTAACTGCTCTCGTTCGAAACTATTACGCCTAATTAATGCAATGGGCCGGTCATTGCTGGGAAATGGCGTATCCTGGTTATCCCTGGATGAAAAGATTCTCCTGGACAAGGCCTGCAAGCGGGTGGGTCTTGACGACTTTGGCGATGACTCGTTTCGGCAACCACTGAGGATTCTCCTCAATTGCTATGAAACAGAGGCGGAACTGAATTTCATCGGGCGCATCTGTGTACAAAACGACATTTTGCGGCTGTTGGGCAATCGACTCCATCTGGTTGAAGATCGCAAGCGTTTTCCAGACATTGCTGCTGAAATCATCCCTCGCCCTCTATTCATAACCGGACTGCCGCGCAGCGGCACCACATTCCTGCACGCCCTTTTAGCCCAAGATCCCGCCCATCGCGCCCCTCAGGTTTGGGAAGTGATGTATCCTTCCCCACCTCCGGAGAAGATCTCTTACGACTCCGACCGGCGTATTGTCCAGATGCAACTACAGCTCAAGTCCATTGATTTTTTAATGCCCGACTTAAGAGCCGTGCACCTGATTGACGCCAGGTTGCCACAGGAATGCATTGCCATTACCAGCCATGACTTTCGCAGTCATGTTTTTGAAACAATGTATTTTATGCCTTCCTACCGCACCTGGTATGATGGACAAGATAAGCGCCCGGCCTATGAATTTCACCGGCGATTCCTACAACACCTTCAATGGCGCTGTCCTGGAAAGCGCTGGGTACTCAAGGCGCCTAGCCATTTACTGGCTTTGAAGGACCTCTTCCAGGTCTATCCTGAAGCAGAAATAGTGCTGACCCATCGCGACCCGCTGACGGTTTTGCCTTCGTGCGCCAGTTTCACAGAGGTCTTACGCAGTGCTTTTACCGATCACATTGATAAACGAGCGCTGGGCCTTGAGGTGATGAGCCGCTGGGAGGAGGGGGCCCGCCTAGCCATTGAATGCCGCCAGGGCAAGAACGGCCTGCCAGGCACGCGCTTTTTTGACGTGCATTATGCCGAGTTGGTGAGAAGCCCCCTATCAGTGGTAAAGGGCCTGTACCGGCATTTTGACCTGGAACTTACCGACCGGGCGGAGACGGCTATGAGAAGGTTTGTGGCGGCAAACCCCAAGGATAAGGGAGGAATGCACCGGTATTCTCTGGAGGAATTCGGTTTAAATCCGGAAGTTGAAAAACGCCGCTTTCAATTCTACATGGACCATTGGGGCATCGAACCGGAAACCTGATGATTTAGAAGCATGGCAAAACTTCTTTTCAGCGAAATTTGTGCTGCCATGCCCTCGGTGAAAGATTTCGGCTTCAAGAATAGTCAATTGGGGGGATTTTTTCCTGGCCAAGAGGTCCCCAAAACCATTTTTGACTGCGGTGGTTTAAGGCTGCCACATAATCTTCGGTTAAATACCCTCTGGCGCTCTTGACATCCCTCCCTCGCTTGTGAAACAATGGAGACCTCTGAAAGGCGCTAACCCTATTGCCAGGAGGGGAGCCCTGATTTGGAAAATGAGCGGATAGCGGGTTTACCTGGGATGAGGTGGTCCCGGGAGAAATTATCCGTTTGGGTTAATTAAATTACCTCCCTTCCAAAGAGCCTGCATGTCCTCCCGTCGCTGGATAATAATAGCCTGCCTCTTCCTGGTCCTGGCCACCATTACTGTCTATGGAGGGCTAAGAAACCACCAGTTCATCAATTTCGATGACGATCTTTACATCACTGATAATCTTCCGGTCCAGGGTGGCCTCACTCTGACGGGTTTGGTCTGGGCTTTCACCACCCTTCATGCCGGCTTGTGGATTCCTCTGACCTGGCTCTCCTTCATGGCGGACAGCCAACTTTTCGGGCTGCACGCCGGGGGCTTTCTTCTAACCAATCTGCTTTTCCACATCGCCAATGCCCTGCTCTTATTTTTGTGGCTCCACCGGACCACCCGGGCCCTGGGGAGCAGCTTCCTGGTGGCCGCCCTCTTTGCCCTCCACCCATTGCACGTGGAATCGGTGGCCTGGGCGGCGGAACGCAAGGACGTCCTGAGCACCTTTTTCTGGCTGCTTACCATGTGGGCCTATATCTGGTATGTGGAGTCTCCAGGGTTTAGGCGATACTTGTTAATCCTGGTCTGTTTTAGCCTGGGACTGATGGCCAAGCCCATGCTGGTGACCCTGCCCTTTGTGCTTCTGCTATTGGACTATTGGCCTTTAGGCCGCTGGCCGCAGAAATCCCCTGGATCAGCCAAAAAGTCCCGGGGCCAAAAGCCCGAGCCCGGTGTTCCCCTCAGGCGTTTAATTTGGGAGAAAGCCCCTCTCTTTGCGCTGGCAGTGACCTTCAGCGTGGTTACTTTCCATGCGCAAAAAGAAACGGGAGCGGTAGTGCAACTGGCCTATATTCCCTTCTCCAGTCGTCTAGCTAACGCCCTCGTGGCCTACGTCACTTATCTGGTAAAGATGATCTATCCATCCGGCCTGGCCGTCTTTTACCCCCATTCCAGGGATGGCTTCCCTCTTTGGCAGGGGCTAGCAGCCGGCCTCACGCTGGCTTTGATCTCCCTATTAATAATCAGACAGACCTCGCGGCATCCTTATCTCCTGGTGGGATGGCTCTGGTATTTAGGTACCCTGGTGCCGGTCATTGGCCTGGTGCAGGTGGGAGAGCAGGCGTTGGCGGATCGCTTCACTTATGTGGCGCTTATCGGTCTGTTTATTATTATAGCCTATGGGATGGCTGAGCTTACCGCCAGGTGGCGACCCGCCGGGTTCCTGCTCCCCGTGGGCGCCGGGATGGTCCTGGCGGTCTTGATGATCTGTACCTGGCTGCAGGTTCGTTATTGGCGAGATCCTGCATCCTTGTTTGCCCACGCCCTTCAGGTAACCAGCAACAATGCTTTGGCGCATAACAACCTGGGCATTGCCCTTCTTTCTCAAGGTAAGGTGGACCAGGCCATTACCCTTGGTGAAGAGGCTGTACGCCTTCAGCCCAATTATGCCAAGGCGCATTACAATCTGGCGAATGCCTTGTTTTCGCGGGGTGAAGTGAATCAGGCGCTGGCCCAGTATGAAGAGGCTTTACAGCTCCAGCCTGACTATGCCAAAGCGCATAACAGCCTGGGACTTGCCCTTCTTTCTCAGGGCAAGGTGGATCAGGCAGTGGCCCATTTTGAAAAGTCTCTGAGTATCCAGCCCTACTCTCCCGCGGCGCATAATAACCTGGGCATGGCCCTCCTTTCTCAGGGTAAGGTGGATCAGGCAGTTGCCCATTTTGAAAAGGCGCTGAGTATCCGGCCCAACTCTGCTGAGGTGCATAACAACCTGGGCCTTGCCCTTCTTTCTCAGGGTAAGGTAAATCAGGCAATAGTGCACTACCGGGAGGCCATACGACTAAATCCGAATTACGCGCAGGCCTTTGACGGCCTGGCTCGCCTTCTGGCTATGGCTCGTAACCAGAAATTTCGTGACGGCGCTATCGCGGTGCAAATGGCCGTAAGGGCCAACCAGCTTACGGGATATAGACAACCGGAGATGCTGGATACCCTGGCGGCCGCTTATGCTGAGGCTGGCCGTTTCCCCGAGGCTATCCAGGCATCCCAAAAAGCACTGGATCTGGCATATTCCGCAGACATGAACGAGCTCGCCAAAGACATCGAATCCAGAATGCGTCTATATCAGGCAGGCCGTCCAAGCCGCGGAGAGTTAACAGCTACCACCTCCCCCTAACAGGCTGTTGAAAAACTCCCAAAATTGAGAATTTGTCTTCTGAGTGAAGCGAAGAATCTATTCATATTATAAATTCTAGATCCTTCACTGCGTTCAGGATGACAAAAAAATGCCGTTTTTCAACAGCCTGCTAAAGAGGCCTGGCTGGCGCCTTTGACTTTGGTGGGGCAGGCGTCCCTGCCTGCCATAGCTGGCGGCCACGGAGGGCCGCGCCACCAAACCATCAAGGCCCGATCTTCTCCATTCCTCCCATGTAAGACCGCAGCTTTTCAGGAATAATGACGCTGCCGTCCTGTTGCTGAAAGTTTTCCAGGATGGCCACCAGGGTGCGGCCCACGGCCAGGCCGGAGCCATTCAGGGTGTGGACCAGCTCGGTGCCTTTGGCCCGGGGGCGCCGCAAGCGGATACTGGCGCGCCGGGCCTGGTAGTCCTCAAAGTTGCTGCAGGAGGAGATCTCCCGGTAGAGCCCCTGGCCCGGCAGCCAGACCTCGAGGTCGTAGGTCTTGGCCGCGGCGAAGCCCAGGTCCCCGGTGCAC
>JBEKDQ010000059.1:0-11663 GCA_050014275.1 Desulfobaccales bacterium
CCTACTCCTCCATCGGCCAGATGGGCTATCTCACCATGACCCTGGTGACGGTCAAACAGGGAGGCCTGCCGGCCCTGATGTTTTACCTGGTTGTCTATGCGGTTATGGACCTGGGGGTCTTCGGCCTCATCGGCAGCTTCTCTCCGGCTCAGGCCGACCCTGACCTGGATAAGTTGGAAGACTATCAGGGTCTGGGCTATTCCCAGCCCTATAGGGCCGCCACCCTGGCCGTTTGCCTCATCTCTCTGGCCGGGATTCCCCCCGCCGCCGGCTTCATGGGTAAAGTCGCCCTGTTCCGGGCGGTGCTGGGCGCCGACTACGCCGGGCTGGCGGTGATCGGCATCCTGACCGTCATCCTCGGCATCTATTTTTATATGAAAGTGGTGATCGCCATGTATAT
The DNA here is from genome assembly GCA_050014275.1 of Desulfobaccales bacterium. GTDB lineage: Bacteria > Desulfobacterota > Desulfobaccia > Desulfobaccales > 0-14-0-80-60-11 > JAPLJC01. The sequence continues at coordinate 401 of JBEKDQ010000059.1, forward strand.
GCGGCCGGCCGCTCCCGGCCTCACCGTTCCCGGGGTTGACCCGGCTGGCCGTCTGGCCGGCGCCCTCATCCTGGCGGCCATTATTTTTCTGGGCCTCTGGCCCTCGCCCCTGCTCACCCTGACCGCCAGGATAGCCGCGGCCCTGCCGTTCCCCTTCTGAGCCCGATGCCGGTCCTGCAGAATTTTCCTCTTCCGGGACTGGCAAAGACCGTTTCCCGGACTTAAATCTAGAGTGGACCCAGTATGTCCGGCAAGGTTTTTGCTATGAGGCAGGCAGTAGGGATTTGTTTGAACTTAGCTATGCCCCCTATCTGAGCAATCAATGGAATTTACAAGCTATTGCCCTCTCCCCCCAAGGGGGGAGAGGGGGAGGGGGGTATGTAACGGCCAATGAAGCCACCCCGCACCCGGTGTCGTCCCTTCGCAGGGGAGAGGGGATTTATTTGCATCGATATAATATGTTGATATCGCTGAAATTACAATGGCATAGAGTTTAACTGCGAGATAGTATAATCTTCCCCTCGAAATTTTGTTGCCGGACATTACTGGAGTGGACCTCTATTAAGAAAATTTTAAGGATGTCGCCATGGAGACCATCCACCAGGAATTCCAGGTGCGCTTCTGCTACCCGGTTCATTTCACCACGGGTCTCTTAGACCCGGGGAACCCTCTATTCCACCAGGTCATTCGGGACGGAGGCGGCGGCCTGCCCAAGAAGCTGCTGGCCGTGGTAGACCGGGGCCTCCTCCGGCATCACCCCGGGCTTCTGGAGGCTCTGAAGCGCTACGGCCAGGAGCACCGGGAAAGCATGGTCTGGAGCGGCGCGCCCCTGGTTTTTCCCGGCGGCGAAGCGGTGAAGAATGACCCTTTATACGTCGCCATCCTGCACCAGGCCATCCAGACGGCGGGGTTGTGCCGCCACTCCTATGTGGCGGCGATGGGTGGCGGGGCCCTCATCGACACCGTGGGCTTCGCGGCGGCCACCGCCCACCGGGGAGTCCGGCTCATCCGGGTGCCGACCACCGTCCTGGCCCAGGCCGATGCGGCCATCGGGGTGAAAAACAGCGTCAACGCCATGGGCCAGAAAAACTTTCTGGGCGTCTTTACCCCCCCGGCGGCGGTGCTCAACGACTTCGATTTCCTGATCACCCTGTCCCAAAAAGACTGGATCGGTGGGGTGGCCGAAGCCGTTAAGGTAGCCCTCATCAAGGACGCGGCCTTCTTCACCTTTCTGGAAAGGCGGGCCCGCGCCCTGGCCCGGCGGGACTTGCAGGCCATGCGGCAGGTCATTTACCGTTGCGCCGCCCTGCACCTGGACCACATCGCCTCCGGCGGCGACCCCTTCGAACAGGGAAACTCCAGACCCCTGGACTTCGGCCACTGGGCCGCGCATCGGCTGGAACTCCTCAGCAGCTTTGAGCTGGGGCACGGGGAGGCGGTGGCCATCGGCCTGGCCCTGGATACCACTTACTCCTATCTGGCCGGGCTCCTCGGGAAACGCCCCTGGCGGCGGGTCCTGGACCTGTTAACCAGCCTGGGTTTTGTACTGTACGTTCCCCAACTCGATAACCAGGAGGCCATCCTGCGGGGATTGGAAGAGTTTCGCACCCATCTGGGAGGCCGCCTCACTATCCTCCTCCTCTCGGATATCGGCCAGGGGCTGGAGACCAACGAAATCGACCCCGGGACGCTCATGGCCTCCATAGACCTGTTGCGGCGACTCGCCCCTTCAGTTTGGCCGGCGGATCAGCCGGCGTTGGCGGGCTGAGGCAGGCGGAGATTTTAATATAGGGCGGCCTGTGGCCGCCACCCTCTGGCGACCCGTTGGGGTGCCCTAGCGATAAAGGCGGCCACAGGCCGCCATGAATATAGGCTGTATCATTTGCCTTGGAGGCAGGGGCTGCCACAGGCGAGACGCCAGTGCCAGCGGCCCCCGTCCTTCCCGCCAGCCATGCCGGGCTTCACCATCGGAGAAAATTCCCTTGCAGATCGGCCCAGACGGGTTATTCCACCTGACTTACTGCACCAAGGTCCACCCTGGCCGGGGCTGGCCGGAATTGTTCGGCAATCTCCATTCCCTGGTGCCGCGGCTCCGGGCCCGCCTCGCCCCGGAGCGGCCCTTCGGTCTGGGCCTGCGGCTCTCCGCGGCTGAAAGCCGGGAGCTCTTGGCAGGCGACGCCCTGGCCAGGTTTCAGGACTTCCTGGCCGCCCAGCAGCTCTACGTCTTTACCCTCAATGGTTTCCCTTACGGCACTCTGGGAACTCAGCCGGTTAAGGAAGGGATCTTTGCCCCGGACTGGCGCGCCGCCCGCCGCCTCGACTATACCTTGCGCCTGGTGGACATCCTGGCCCGCCTGTTGCCGGAGGGAGGAGAGGGCGGCATTTCCACCGTGCCCCTGTCCTACAAACCCTGGATCATGGCAGACAACGCCGCCGCCATGACGGAAATCATCGACAACCTGGTGCGCTTAACCGCAAGACTTATCCGCGTGGAAGAAGAGGAGGGCAAGCTCATCCACCTGGACCTGGAGCCCGAGCCTGACGGCCTGTTGGAGCACAGTCGGGAGGTGGTGGAGTTTTTCCAGGCCTGGCTGCTGCCCCGGGGGGGCCCGAGGTTGGCCCGGGCCGCCGGCCTCTCCCAGGACGAAGCCCGCCGCCGCCTGCTGAGGCACCTGCGGGTCTGCCTGGACACCTGCCATCTGGCGGTGGCCTATGAGGATCCGGCCGCGGCCCTGAACTCCCTGGCCCAAGCAGGCATCCTGGTGGGAAAGGTCCAAATCACCGCGGGGTTAGAGGCAACCCTGCCGGATAATGGCCGCCGGGCCCCTCTGGCTCAGCAACTGGAGCCGTTCTGCCAATCCCCCTACCTGCACCAGGTCAGGGTTCGGGAGGACCATGGCCGCGTCCGGCGGTTTCCGGACCTATGCCAGGCCCTGGCCTCGATGAACGATTGCCCCGGCGGCCAGTGGCGCATCCATTACCACCTGCCCCTGTTCGTGGAGAGCTTCGGAGCGTTGGCCTCCACCCGGGAGGAGACCCGGACGGTGCTGCGGTTGTTGCAAGCGCAAAGGTTCTGTCTGCACCTGGAGATCGAGACCTACACCTGGGAGTGGCTGCCCCCCGGCCTGAAGCATGAGCTGCTGGAGTTCCTTACTGAGGAGTATAGATGGGTGCTGGCAGTGATGGCAGAAGGTGTGGAGATGCCCCCGGCTGAAACCGGGGCGGCTGATGACGGTGGGACTGGTTCAAATAAAACGGTCCCTAAATAATTAACTCTTAACTATGGATGATGAGGTGGGGATTCAGGTTAAAAAGGAAGATGCGGATTATGTCAGAACTATAACGGTAGAGCCTCTAATCAAGGTTTCAAAGAAATCACAGCAGAGATGCCATTGGCGATTGCGGCGAGGGTTGCGGGCAAAGGGGAAATTTTTAGGTTGGCTCCTAAATTTTAACTATATGATCTGCCTGTCAAAAGCAATGTGGCCAATGAGTAAGCAGGTGATCTCTAGCAGCAACCTTCTATTGGTGGAATGCCTCAGTAGTGTCCGGCAAGGTTTTTGCTATGATAGGGATTTGTTTGAACTTAGCTATGCCCCTATCTGAGCAATTCATGGAATTTACAAGCTATTTCCCTCTCCCCCCTTGGGGGGAGAGGGCAGGGTGAGGGGGGTATGTAACGGCCAATGAAGCCACCCCTCACCCGGTGTCGTCCCCTCGCAGGGGAGAGGGGATTTATTGCATCGATCTAATATGTTGATATCGCTGAAATTACAATGGCATAAAGTTTAACTGCGAGATAGTGTAATCTTCCCCCTGCAATTTTGTTGCCGGACACTACTGGGAATCCTCTGATGGAACAAGATGTATTTTGGCAAAAAATCGAATCAATGCTGCGCAATTACCATTGCTGCTATGCCACGGTGCGCTGGTTCCGGAGTTGGGGGGGCTGGACCAGGGGTCGGGAAGGATTTTTTGCTTTTTTGAGGTTGGGTTTTTTAACCGGACTCTATGTGGTGGCTTTTTATCTGCCCCCGGCCGGATGGGAAAAAATATCGTTGACCATAATCGCTGCTTATCTGATCGCCGATATGATCATATTACCCACCTCCATCGCCTTTGGGGGTAATATTCCGGCCGTGCCGCCGGTGAGGCTGGTGGTTTTCGTTTTCTTGAATTATATTTCGATTGCGATGGCCTTTGGCGTGCTGTATGTTTCGCTATGCCGCGCTTCCTTTAATATAGTCCCCGGCCTCATTGATCTGGCTTTTTTCAGTTTCAGCACTATGACCGCTCTGGGCTTGGGAGACATCATTCCGGCCAGGCAAACCATCTTGGTGAGATTTATGATAGTCTCCGAAGTCTTATTCGGGCTTTACTTCTGGGCGGTGTTGGTAGGGGTGATCATCTCCTGGACGGCTCGAGAAGCGCAAAAAAAGTAGGGTTAATTTGAGTTTGACCAACAATTCTAAGGTGAATTATAAAGTCCATTTAAACGCTTAATGCCAACAACCTTCTGATAAATCCTGCCATCTCCTTTTTGCCCTGATAAACTCCGTAATGGCTTTTTACAAAGAATATTGGCCTCTTCCCCCAGCTTCGATGATCTGCTCCGGAGTATAAGATTTCCTGCTCACCTTTGAATACTGCGTGTCGGTGGCACAGGTTTTAAACCTGTGCTACTGGTTGTATAATGTTTCCTGCTCACCTTTGAGCACTGCGTGGCCATCTCGTCACACTCGCACCCTCCGTTTTACCGAAGAAGCGATCACATTCCGCAACCCTTCCGCGAACTTGACAAAGAAACCTGCCGAAGCAGAAAACCGAGATCATGCAGCAACGGGGGCCGCCGCATTCCAAAACGGTTTTGGCGACTGGCGGATAAATACGCGGGGGCGCCAGTAGTGTCCGGCAAGGTTTTTGCTACGAGGCAGGCAGCAGAGAATTGTTTGAACTTAGGTATGCCCACTAGCTAATCAATTAATGGAATTTACAAGGTATTTCCCTCTCCCCCCAAGGGGGGAGAGGGCAGGGTGAGGGGGGTATGCAACGGCCGACGAAGCCACCCCTCACCCGGTGTCTTCCCCTCGCAGGGGTGAGGCGATTTTGTTGCATCGGCATAATATGTTGATATCGCTGAAATTATAATGATCTAAAGTTTAACTGCGAGATAGTGTAATCTTCTCCATGCAATTTTGTTGCCGGACACTACTGGGGGGGCGCTCCTCAAGCAGTCCGGGGCGGCAGGCGGTGCGCTTCCAGGGCCAGCATCACGCAGGACCAACCGCTGAAGATGAGGTAGATGCCGATAAACATTCCGATCGCCCAGAATCCCGACACCGGCCATTGCGCCCAGAGCAAAATGCCCAACAGCAGGGTGATGATACCGTCGAAGAGTCGCCATCCCCAACTGGGAAAGCGCATGGATAGAGCGGTGATGATTCGGAACAATCCCGCCACCATAAAGAACATGGCCAGCAGCAGCGTCAAGATGATGGCGCTGGCCGCCGGGTTGAGGATCATTATCAACCCCACCACGATGGCAAGAATGCCGTTCAAAAGATGCAGGAAAAAACCGCCCCAATGTCGCTGCCAGAATGAGTAGACCATCTCCAGGATCCCCATTATCAGCAAGATCCACCCAAAAAAGATCATGGAGGCCACGGTAAAAAAGGCCGACGAACCCAGGGCCAGGAGGCCCAGGATAATCGAGATGATTCCCAGTGCCAGCAGCCAGCCCCAGTTTTTCTGCAACCCCTGAATGTCCGATAAAAACGGGGCGTAGAAGGCTTTTGTAGACGCGGTCATTTGCTCACCTCCTTATGATGGTGACCCAACGCTTATGGGACCTTATTCGGGAGATCCGGGGCCACATTTTAAGCCTCAACGGGCTGCCAGGATGAGTAGACCATCTCCAGGATCCCCATTATCAGCAAGATCCACCCAAAAAAGATCATGGAGGCCACAGTAAAAAAGGCCGACGAACCCAGGGCCAGGATGCCCAGGATAATCGAGATGATCCCCAGTGCCAGCAGCCAGCCCCAGTTTTTCTGCAACTCCTGAATGTCCGGTAAAAAAGGGTCGTTGAAGGCTTTAATAGACGCGGTCATTTGCTCACCTCCTTATGATGGTGACCCAACGGTTACGGGACCCTATTCGATCTGGCGGCCCGGCTGCAAACCACCGCCTTTTGGCGGTGGTAATTGACTTGCCATTGATCCTCGAGACGGGCCGCTCCCTGGCTCCCTAGAGATATTTGGTCTTAAAGCTTTCCCATCTCTTTTTCAGGTCTTCCTTCCCTTTTTCGGTGCTTGCTTTCAGACTTTCCCATTTTTCGGCCCCGGCGGACTTGAGTTCGGTCAGTTTCTTCTGGAGTTCATCCTTTCGCTCCCGCATCTCCTCGATCTCTTTTAACATCTTGGCCTTGACGTCAGCCGACGCTTTCTGGGCTTTGGCTGTCAATTCATTGAGTTTCGTTCCCCATTCTTTAATCTGGGCCTCAAATTGCTCCTGGTAATGCTCTCTTTGCGGCTGAGCGCTCTCCCAGGCGGTTTTCAGATCACCCATAGCCTTGTCTAACCCAGTGCGAAGTTGCTCCCATTTTTCCGCGCCTGCTTTCTTGAGTTCCTGGAATTTGGCCTGAGCAGCCTCTTTTTTGACTTGCAGTCCATCTATCCGTTTGTTTATCTCAATCTTAACGTCGGCCTTGGCGACGTCCGCCTTGGCCTTCTGTTCATTAATCTTGGCGGTCCATTCCCGTAATTGCGCTTCGATCTTTTCCTGATAGGCGTCTTTCGTAGTCATGAGGGCTTCCTCCCGTAAAAATTTTTTTGTTCATTTTTACATTTAAGTATCATGTCTTACCCTGTCAACTTGAGCCGGCATATTCGATATACTTTTTTTACTGCAATGCGAATGCCAATCTTAACTCATTTAAATTACATGAAAATATATGATGACACAAATTACAAAGTCGTGAGTCTTCGAGAATTAGCGATAATTCATGAAAAATGACCTGGCACTTACGGGACCTGGCACACCCCTTGACAACATCCACGACAGGTACTATCCCAAAAATTGTCCAAAAGGCGATTTCTGATCACTTTTCTTATTGCCGCACCTCCTATAAATCAACCCTACCCAGTGAAAGGTGCTGAAGAGTCGGCGCGCCGCTAAGTCAAGACGGTATGGCCAATGGTCAGATGCAAGAAGAGAAAAATATCGACATGTTCTGGTAGCCGAGGCTTTAGCCTGCGTTCATTTTATTAAGGATTTTCGAACCTTAAGCTTGCGGCAACATTTTAAAGGGCAAAAGATGAAGAACATTTTTTATTAAAGGAAAATCTGAGGCATGGCGATAGTTTACATAGCGGTAATCGGCGGCGGCCGCGCCAGCCCGGAGATAGCCGCCCTGGCCCGGGAAGTGGGGCGGGAGGTGGCCCGCCGCGGCGCGGTGCTGATCTGCGGCGGTTTGGGGGGAGTGATGGCCGCCGCGGCCCAGGGGGCCACGGCGGCGGGGGGAGTGAGCCTGGGCATCCTGCCGGATGCCGACCGCCACCGGGCCAGCCCCTATCTGACCTATTCCCTGGCCACCAACCTGGGCCACGCCCGCAATATCCTCATCGCCCACAGCGCCGACGCCCTGATCGCGGTGGACAGCGCCTACGGCACCATTTCCGAGGCGGCCATCGCCCTCAAATTGGGCAAACCGGTGGTGGCCCTGAAGGTCGAATGGGACCTCCAGGGTCTGCTACAAGCCGCCACCCCCCGGGAGGCCGTCGCCCTGGCCTGGGCGGCCCTGGAAGGCGCAAACTGAAAACTTCTGCAGAGGGAGTTAAGGGGGCCTAAGGCCCTGACCCCTCAAAATTCTTTGCTTCCTGTTACCTTCTTAAAAACCGCGCCAATTGGCGGCCGAAGTATTCCCTGGCGTCTTCATCGATGGGCCGGCTGAAGGTAGTGGCCCCTTTGCCCTCCGGGGAGGTTTTCAGGACGATGCCCTTTTCTCCGAAAAGCTTCAGGGAGTTTTGGAAGGTGGATTCCGACAAGGCTTCGGCCCGCTCCACTTCGCCCAGCTTGTAGAGTTTATGGCCGATAGACTGAATGCGCCTGAGGAATTCCTTTTCGCTGCGGGGTTTCTTCTGCAGATATTTGATGGAGCGGAAGACGATCCAGTACGACTCGAGGTAGTTGTACAGCAGGTTGCCGAAGTAAACCAGTTCCTTGAGGCCGGAGGCCGACAGGGTGTAGGTGGCCGCCTGGGGGTCCAGATTGATGACCACTCCCCGGGAACCGAAGTAGGCCAGGACCTCTTTCACCTGGGTCTCGGAATCGGTGTCGTCGAAGATAAAATCATTTTTGAAGAAGTCTTGGAGAAAATCGAAGTCGGTTATAATCCACCGCCGGTCGAATTCGAAGCCCTGGCAGGCCAGGATGGCCAGGGAGACCAGGGAGGCGGGCAGGAAGAAATGGATGATGTTGTTCTTGTAGTATTCCAGCAGGGGCCGCTTGGCCTCGTCGATACTGTAACCGCCCAGTCCCAGTTCATCGGTGAGGCCTTCTTCCTTCTCGATGGGGGTGATGAGTTTGCGGGATTCGCACAGGGCCAGGGTATCCTCCGCCGCCGGAATGAGATTCTCCAGCGATTCGGCCTGGGGGACACCCCGGGTTTGGAGGTAATCGTGGAGCACCTGGATGATTTGCAGCAGTTCCCGGCGATAGACGCCTTTGCGCGGGTAAGTGAGCAGGGCGGCGCACACCAGGGAGAAGGGGGTGACCACGGAAATGGCATTGATGGCCTGAATGATGCGATAGGCCAGGTTTTGCGCCTGGTTGCGCAGCTGGCTGCCTCCCGGGGTCTGCTTCGCCGCCCGGTTCTGGAACTCGTTTAAGGAGATGGGCTCGCTGAATTGAATGTAAGCCCGGCCATACCGTTTCCACAAGAACTTTCTGGCCTTCACCAATTGCCCCATGGATTCGGTTTCCTTGGCCCGCCCTTCCAATTCCTTGAGGTAGGTCTTTTCTTCCGGCACCTGGTCATAGCCGATATAGGTGGGAACAAACAAGAGGTCGGTGGCGGCCTTCTCCTCGTAAGTCCGCAGGATCATGTGCAAGAGGCCCAGTTTGGGGAGCACCAGCTTGCCGGTGCGGCTCCGGCCCCCCTCGATGAAAAACTCCAGGTTATAACCGCTGCGGATCAGGGTCTTGATATAGGTGTAAAGCACCTCGGCATAGAGTTTTCCCCCCAGGAAGCGACGGCGGATGAAAAAGGCCCCGGAGCCTCGGAAGATGGGGCCCAGAGGCCAGAAGGACAGGTTTTTGCCCGCCGCAATCCGGGGAGGGTGCATGTGGTGCTGGTAAATCAGATTATTGAGGATGAGATAGTCCAGGTGGCTTTTGTGACAGGGGACGAAAATGAGGCTGCCCCGCTGCCCGGCCTCTTTAACTCGCTCGAGGCCTTCGGCATCGAAGGCGATGCCGTCAAAGAGGTGTTTCGATAGCCAGGTGATCACCTGGAGCATCCCGTTGACGCAAAACTGGTTCCAGTCCGCCGAGATCTCCCAGAAATAGTCCTGAGCATCCTTCTTAATCTTATAGAGCTTTTTCTTTTCGGTCTCGGCCAGGTGCTCCATGAAGCGGGTGAGGCCCGGGTCGGTGAGGGTGAGTTCCATGACCTCCTCCCGGGATTTGATCACCGGCCCGGTGATCACCCGGCGCTTGAGGTCGATACGCCAGATCAGCTCCCGGCGGATCTCTTGGGCCAATTCCCGCAGGCGGCCATCATGGGGAGCCGCGGCCAGGGCCTCTTGCAGATCGACCGGCTCGGCCACCTCCACTACGGCCCGCTTGGCCTTGAGGAAGCAAAGCCCCAGTTTCCGCAACTTCCCGGGGTTTTCCACGTCGCCGAAGAATAGCTGCAGCAACCCCTTAGATTCCCGGGATGGCGCCTTCTCGTAGATCACCATCTGGGGCACCAGAAAGATGGGAAAGTCGAGCTGTTCCTGGATTTCCAGGAGATGCCGGATGGGATCTTCCCGGGGCTTGAGGAACCGTTGCCGAAAGCCCACCTGATCCACCAGGAAGAGAAGCGAGCCGCGGCGCTCCTGAAGAATCTTTAAAAAATAGCCATCCTGGAAGGGGTTGGGCCAGGCCCGGCGACGGGTAAAATGATTGAGGGTGGTGGAGACGATCTGCACCAGATGGGAGAAGGGCTGCCACATCCACAAGTTGAGATCGAAGGCCACCTCCGGGGCCACCACCCCCAGATTCTGGTAGCGGCGGTTAAAGAAGAGGAAATCCAGGTGGCTGCGATATTTCAAGGCATAAACCATCGCGCCCTTCCGGGACAGTTCCTTGAGACGCTCCAGGTAGCGGGGGTTAACCTCGACCCGGGAAAAGAAGGGGTCCAGGGTATAACGCAATAAAAACCCCGGGCGCCTGGGAAGGTAGCCGGCGTAATGGTATTCCCCCCCCGCCACCCAGGCGGCCATGCGGGCCAGCAGGCGGCGCAGCCATCTTCCGGATTTTTCCGGTCCAGTGGGGGCTTCGCTCCCCGGTTGGTTATTCTCCATGGCCATGGTCAAATCTTTTTATCAATACCTTATAAGTGTTCTATATATCGACAAGTCCCCGATCCTGTCAACCGAAATGGCTGCCTGGCCGGAGAACGCTCAGAATAGGGCAATCATTCGCCGAATTCCCGCGTTTCGCCCTGATGCCGGAGGGATGGGGCAGGCGGCCGCAGCAGGAGCGGTTCCCGGTTCCTCCGGCTGCCTGGTAAGAGTGGTTGGCGCCGGTTCACGAGAGCAGGCCGGGAGTAAGCCTTATGAGGGAGAGGGCGGGCCCACCCCCGTTTGCACCGGGAGTGACCCCGCCTCATTCTCCTCGGCCGGGGCGGCCCGGCCAAACAGGCGGACGGCCAGGATGGAGAGTTCATACATGAGGTAGATGGGAATGGCGATGGCCGTCATGGTGAGCAAATCGGCATGAAAAGCCGCCACCACAGCGCTGAGCAAAATGGCCAGGCGCCTTTGCCGGCGCAGGAAATCCACTTCCACCAACCCGATGCGGGCCAGGATCAAGAGGACCAGGGGCAGCTCGAAGATCAACCCGAATAACACCATCAGGCGCAGGCAAAAATTGACGAAATAGGTCAGATTGAGCATGGAGAAGAGGAACTCGCTCTCATACCGCAGGGAAAAGGAGATGACCAGCGGCCACACCAATTTGAGGAAGAACAGGTCCCCCAGGATGAAGGCCACCGTGC
>JBEKDQ010000060.1:0-11611 GCA_050014275.1 Desulfobaccales bacterium
CACCAGGGCCGCCACCTTTTGGGCCGCGTCCCGCATGTCGGTGGCCACGGTGAACTTGAGGCCGGAATTCTTCAGGATCTCCCGGCCCTGCTCCACGTTGGTCCCTTCCAGACGGACGATGATGGGTACCCGCACCTTGACCTCTTTCACCGCCTCCACCACCCCGTTGGCCAACACGTCGCAACGCAGGATGCCGCCGAAGATATTGATGAGCACCCCCTTGACGTGGGGGTCCCCCAGGATGATGCGGAAGCCGTTGCTGACCATCTCGGCGGAGGCGCCGCCACCCACGTCCAGGAAGTTAGCGGGTTCGGCGCCGGCGGCCTTGATCAGGTCCATGGTGGCCATGGCCAGGCCGGCGCCATTCACCATGGCGCCGACATTGCCGCTGAGGCGGATGTAGTTGAGCTGGTGCTTGCGGGCCTCAAATTCCAAGGGGTCCATCTCACTCGGGTCTTCCAGGCCGGCCAGGTCGGGGTGGCGGAACATGGCGTTATCGTCCAGGTTGAGCTTGGCGTCCAGGGCCAGCAGGGCTCCGGATTTGGTGACCACCAGGGGGTTGATCTCCGCCAGGGAGCAGTCCAGGCCGACGAACAGCCGGTAAAGGTTGTCGATCAAGCTCACCGCGGGGCGCAGCAACTGGGGGTTGAGGCCCACCCCGAAAGCCAGGTTGCGGGCCTGATAGGGCAGACAGCCGGTGATGGGATTCACCGCCTCTTTGATGATCAGCTCCGGGGTGCGGGCCGCCACCTCTTCAATCTCCATACCGCCGCCGGCGCTCATCATGATCACCGGACGGCCCAGGGTGCGGTCCGGAACGATCCCCAGGTACAGTTCCTGGGCGATCTCCTGGGCCTGCTCCACCAGGACCTGGTTGACCACCTTACCCTCGGGGCCGGTCTGGGGGGTGATCAGGGTCATACCCAGGATCTGGCCGGCCAGCCGCTCCACCTCCTGGGCAGTAGCGGCGGTCTTGATGCCGCCGCCCTTGCCGCGGCCGCCGGCGTGGATCTGGGCCTTGACCACAAAAGGGCCGGCCGGCAGGTTCTCGGCCACCTGGCGGGCCTGGGCGGCGGTCCCGGCCACCGCTCCCTCGGGTACCGGCACCTGGAATTTCCTGAGCAATTCTTTGGCCTGATATTCGTGAATCTTCATAATGTCTGTCCCTTCCCAAAATCAAGATTCATAAAGATTAAACCAGACCGGAATAAGAAGTAAAGAAAAAAACCAATACCTGGGGGGCCGGTCAGCAGGTGAGAAGGCGTGCAACAGATATTGGACAAATATTATAACAAAATTAATTACAGCTGGGGGCAAGTTCATTATATCTTGCCAAACAATAGTCCAACAACTAGTGATAAGCCTCTTCTAAAAAGCAATAAGGCAATTCGGCCACTCATATTTAATCCATACGATAAATAAAAAATCCAGATTCCCGTAAAACAGATAGTGTCATGTTTCAGAAATACCTTTAAAAATATCGACATGTTCTGTTAGCCGTAGGCTTTAGCCTTGGCTAATTTTATTAAGGAATTTCGCAACTTAACATTGCGGCTATATTTTATAGGGCAAAAGATGAAGAATATTTTTTATTAAAGGAAAATCTGAGACATGACGAGATGGGGCAGGCCAATTTTAAATGAAATGAGTTAACGGAGCAGGCCCAGGCAGCCGTAGGCGACAGGGCTTTTCTCATTGGGGAGACGCTGGTGAGGCAGACCCAACCGGGGGCTGGTGAGCGGGAATTCAGGGGGAACGCTGGTCAAGGTGGCGGGCGCAGCCCGCGCGATGAGCCGGTCGGGAGGGAGATTTTCTTCTCTCGTTCCCAAGCTCCAGCTTGGGAATGCATCCTGGGCGCAGGCTCCGCCTGGCGAGAGCCAGCTTGCCCTCAGGATGAGCCGTCTTCTGCGCAAAGCAGGAGCTTTGCATTAAAATGGGTTCCCAAGCAGTAATGCATGAGCCCTGGACTCACCCGAAACGATGAAAAATTTGGTGGGGCGGGCCGCAGTAATTGCCGCATCTGATGCTCAGGCGGGACGCCTGTGCCACCACTTTCTACAAACTTTTCGGAACAGCCGTTCATGGGCCTTCGGCCCACCCATAAATCATGAAAATGTAGCGCCGCCGCCCCCGGCGGCGTGGGAACCGGCTACCAGAGAGTGGATATCCCGCATACGCAGGAACTTTTCGGAGCAGGAGCTTGGGAACCAGAAAATATTTGGGAAGCGGTATGTGTGATCCAGGCGGTACGTGACCACGATCAGGATGATGGCGCCCAGCAGCATCCAGATGGGCCCGAAGAGCCACTACCAATACCAAGAGCACCTTAAGACTTGAGAAAAGCCGAGGTAACTTTTATGATAAAAAAATCCGGCCAATTTTGCCTGGTCAGAAGTTAGCGGAGGGTCTCTCAGATGATCAGCGGGCCGTGGCTGTCCGTCCCGGAAACCGACAAGAGAGGAGAACATGAAAAAGATCGTGTTGTTGCGCCACGGTGAAAGTATCTGGAACCAGGAAAACCGGTTCACCGGCTGGATCGATGTGGGCCTCTCCGGGCGGGGGTTGGAGGAGGCGGTCCAGGCGGGCCGCACCCTGGCCCAAGAGGGGTTCACCTTCGAGGTGGCCTTCACCTCGATGTTGAAAAGGGCCATCAAGACCCTGTGGCTGACCCTGGAGGAGATGGACCTGATGTGGATTCCGGTGCAGCATAGCTGGCGCCTCAACGAGCGCCACTACGGCGCCTTGCAGGGCTTGAACAAGGCGGAGACGGTGGCCCGGCACGGGATGGAACAGGTGAAGATCTGGCGGCGCAGCTATGATGTGCCGCCGCCGCCCCTGAGCCCGGACGATCCCCATTATCCCGGTCGCGACCCCCGCTATGCCGGCATGCGGCCGGAGGAAATTCCCCTCACCGAATGTCTTAAGGACGTGGTGGCTCGCTTTTTGCCCTACTGGCATGAAACCGTGGCGCCGGCGGTGGCCGCAGGGCGGCGGGTGCTGATTGCCGCCCATGGCAATAGCTTGCGGGCCCTGGTGAAATATCTCGATGGGGTCTCGGAGGAAGAGATCGTCGGTCTCAACATTCCCACCGGCATTCCCCTGGTTTATGAGCTCAACGACGACCTGACCCCGATTCGCCACTATTATCTGGGTGACCCAGAGGCAGTGGCCCGGGCCATTCAATCGGTGGCCGACCAGTTGAAAAAGAAGGCCTGAGGCAGTAGTGTCGGCAAGGTTTGTGCTATAAGGCAGGCAGTAAGGATTTGTTTGAACTTAGAAGATATGCCCACTATCTAATCAATTCTTGGAATTTACAAGTTATTTCCCTCTCCCCCCTTGGGGGGAGAGGGGATTTAGTTGCATCGACATAATATATTGATATCGTTGAAATTACAATGGTCTAGAGTTTAACTGCGAGATAGTGTAATCTTTCCCTTGCAATTTTGTTGCCGGATACTACTGGGCCTGAGGGCGGCAGCTAAGCTACCAGTTCACCCGCAGCTTATATTTTTCGATCTTGAGGCCCAGGGTCTTGCGGTTGATTCCCAGGATGCGGGCGGCGTCCTGGCGGCGGCCCTTGGTGCGGTGCAGGACGAACTGGATGTAGCGCTTCTCCATGTCCTCCAGGGTATGGTCTTCCTCGGTAAACACCTGGAACTCCGCCTGGCGCTGGGAAATGAAGCTGGGAAGATGCTCCGGCTCGATGATATCGCCGTCTTCCAGGATGATGATGCGTTCGAGGGTGTGCTCCAGTTCCCGGACGTTGCCCGGCCAGGCATAGCTGCACAACATCTTCATGGCTGCCGGCGAAATCCCGGTGACCTCGCGGTTGCCTTTCTGGGTGTACTTGCGTAGAAAATGCTCCACCAGGAGGGGGATATCCCCGGCGCGTTCCCGCAGGGGCGGCAGATGGATGGGAATGACACTGAGGCGGTAGAAGAGGTCTTCCCGGAAGGCGCCGCTTTTGATGGCCTCGTTCAGGTCCCGGTTGGAGGAGGCGATGATGCGGATGTCCAGCTTGATGCGCTTCTGGCTGCCCACCTGCATGAATTCCCGCTCCTGGATCACCCGCAGCAGCTTGGCCTGGATATTGAGGCTGAGATTAGTAATCTCGTCGAAGAAGAAGGTGCCGTGATTGGCCAGTTCGAATAAGCCGTGCTTGCTCTGGTGGGCCCCGGTAAAGGAGCCTTTGGCATGGCCGAAGAGTTCGGACTCCAGCAGGGTCTCTACCAGGGCGGAGCAGTCCACCGGGACGAACTCGTGGTTCCGCCGGGGGCTGAGGAGGTGGATGGCCCGGGCCGCCAGTTCCTTGCCGGTGCCGCTCTCTCCGGTAAGAATCACGGTGCTGCCGCTGGGTGCCGCCCGGCGGATCTTGGCAAAGACCTTTTTTATGGCCGGGGAATCGCCGACTATGAACTCCATGCCCTCCCGGGCGCTTTCCGGCTTGGCAGGCGCCGCCGTTGAGGTGGGCTGCTCCTGGTGGTTCAGGGCCCTCTGGACTACCGCCTCCAGGTCGTCGATGCGAAAGGGCTTCACCAGGTAATCCAAGGCTCCGTGCTTGATGGCCTCCACCGCCCCTGGAATGGTGGGGAAGCCGGTAATCATGATAACTTCGGACTCCGGATGGTCCTGGCGGATGCGCTTCAGGACCTCCATGCCGTCCAGGTCCGGCATCCTGATGTCCAGGAGGACAACGGCGTAAGGGCCATGGGCCAGCATCTCCAGGGCCGCTTCCCCGCCGGCCGCGGTGGCCACCTTGAGGCCCATCATGGCTAACACCTGCGCGATGCCGGTGCGAATGGCCTCTTCGTCGTCCACCACCAGAACCTGCCGGTGGTTGGGGTCACTCTCCCGCATCCTCACCCTTCCCGCCGGAAATGGTGGGCAGCAAGATCCGGAAAAGCGTGCCCCGGCCTGCTTCGCTCTCCACCTCCACCGTGCCCCGGTGCGCTTCCACCAGGCATTGGACCAGAGACAATCCCAGGCCGGTGCCAATCACCTGCCGGGTCTTGGGATGCTTGACTCGATAAAACTTGTCGAAGATCCTGGAGAGATCTTCGGGCTCGATGCCGATCCCGGTATCCTGCACCATCACTTCCAGGTAGTCACCGCGGGAGACCGCGGACATGGTAACCTGGCCGCCGTCTGGGGAGTAATTGATCGCATTGTTCACCAGGTTGGTAAAGACCTCCTCCATGCTGCGCCGGTCGGCCAGGATCTGATCCATCTCAGCCGGCAGTTCCAGTTGCAGCCTCACATGCTGCTTTTCCGCCCTGGCCCGCAGGAGTTCCACCACTTCTTGCAATACCTCCCCCAATTGTAAGGGCACCTGCTCCATCTGTCCCCGGCCGGCCTCCATCCGGGCCAGGTCCAGCAGGTCATTGATGAGGTCCAGCAGGCCCTGGATCTTGATCTGGGCCCGGTTGAGCAATTCCGCCTGCTTGGGACTTATCTCCCCGGCCAGGCCGTCCAGGATCACCGCATGTTGTTGTTTAATGGCCGCCAGGGGGGCTCGCAACTCGTGGGAGACCATGCGCACGAAGTCGTTCTTCATCTCGTCCAGTTCTTTGAAACAGGTGATGTCGTGAAAAACCGTGACCGTCCCCAGCACCTGCTGATCCGGCCCCAAAAAGGGCGCCGACAGGGCTCGCACCTGCACCCGGCCATGGTTCAGCTCCTGGGAGATGGCCTTTCTGGGATTGTCGGATGGCTCCGCCAGCAGGTCTTGGATGGCTTCCCGAAAGGAGGCATCGGCGATATAGGCGTCGAGGGGTCCGGGCTGGGGGGGTGGGGTCGACAGACCCAGGAGCTGTAGGAGGCAGGTATTGTACAAGACCACCTCCGCCTCCTTGTTGGTTACCAGCACTCCATCGGCCATGCAGTTGACCACGGCGTGCATGCGGCTCTGCTCCAAGGCCAGGTTGTACAGGTTGCGGGCCTGCTCCTCTTGCAGGCGGCGGGTCTGTTCTTGCAATTTATGCTTCTCCAGGGCCCGCCGCACCACCAGGGCGAGGTGATCGATGCTGAAGGGCTTGGTGACAAAGTCGTAGGCCCCCTTCTTCATGCATTCCACGGCATCGGCCACCGTACCCAGACCCGTCATAATGACCACCGGAATCTCGGGGTAGCGAACGCCGGCCTCCTCCAAGACCTCCAGGGCCCCCATCACCGGCATCTTCAGGTCGCAGAGGATCACCTGCACCGAATCAGTGGCTAACTGCTCCACGGCCTCCCGCCCGTTAACGGCGGTGATCACCCGGAAGCCCTCGCCTGTTAAAACCCGCTTGCAGCCCTGGCGCAGCACCTCTTCGTCATCCACCACTAAGATTGTATCCTGCTGCGGCATGCCCTACCCCTTATCAAACGTCCGCTCATCAACCCGCTGTTGGCCCTGCCCACGAGCCCAGGATTTACTGCTGTTTACTGCTCACCCTTCCAACTCCAGGCCAGGCCCTGGTTCCTTGAATTCCAAAGGAAGGGTCACGGTGAAAGTGGTGCCGCACCCCGGGAGACTGTCTGCCTGGATGGTGCCGCCGTGACGCTGAATGACCCCGTAGACAATGGACAGTCCCAGCCCCGTACCTTTACCCGGCGGTTTGGTGGTGAAAAAGGGATCGAAGATCTTGTCCCGGATCTCCGGCGGGATGCCGCAGCCGGTGTCGGTAAACCGCAGCTCCACTCCCTCCACCCCCCGGGTGGGATGGCTGCTGACGGTGATGGCCCCGGAGCCGCTCATGGCATCCGCGGCGTTGAGGAGCAGGTTGGTAAAGACCTGCTGGATCTGGCCCGGGTCGCCGATGACCTGCGGCAGCCCCGGGTCCAGTTCCTGGTGGATCTTGATATTGTGGAAAAATGCCTGGTGGCGGACCAGGTCGATGCAGTTGCGGATGACCTCGTTGGGGTCAAAAAGCCGCTTTTGACCCAGGGAATGTCGGCTGAAGTCCAGCAGGCGATTGACGATCTGCTGGCAGCGCATGGTCTGGTTGATAACGACCTCGATATTCTCCCGCAGGGAAGGGTGCTGTTCCAGGTCCCGGGCCAGCAATTCCGCATAGATGAGAATTCCGGCCAAGGGGTTGTTGATTTCGTGGGCCACCCCCGCGGCCATCCTTCCCAGGGAGGCGATCTTTTCCGCCTGCACCAGCTGGTGGTGGGTGGCCTCCAGTTCCTGATGCACCTTCAAGATTTCCCGCAGGTCGGAAAAGATGCCGACGCTGCCCACCTCCTGGCCCCGCTCCCGGATGATGGTGGCGGAGAAGTTTACCGGCACTTCCTCGCCGTTCTTGTTGATTAAGGTGAGCTGGGTAGTGTTCAGTTTGTCCGGCGGGCCGTATTCGTCGCCGCGCATCCGCGCCATCATCTCCGCGGCCAGATGGGGGGGATAAAAGCGGCGGAAGTTTTCAGGATTGCCAATGATCTCTTCGGCCTTATAGCCCAGGATACGCTCGGCCCCTTCGTTGAAGATGATGGGCACCCCTTTGGTGTCCACCACTACGATGCCGTTCACGGAACTGCGGATAATGTTATGGAGAAAGGCATTGGTCTTTTGTAGTTCCCGTTCGATCTGAATCCGCTCGGTGAGATCCCGCAGGTAAAGGCAGGTAAGGATCGTGGCGCCCAGCCGGGAGACGGTCATGCAGGTTTCAAAGATCCGGGACTCTTCCTCTTCCTGGCGTGGCAGGTTCAGAAGGCTGCAGAAACGGTACTCCCGCTCCTGGCCTAGGTCCAGAAGGTGAGCCAGCTCCAGGGCCATGTGCAGATGCTGGGAAGTGAGGACCTCGCCCAGGTGTTTGCCCAGCAACTCTTCCTTGGGCCGGCGGAGAATTTCCGCCATCTGGGAATTAACATAGACCAGGCGCTGATTCTCATCCGCCATCAACAGGCCTTCCCGGCTCTGCTCGGTGAGGAGATCGAGTTTGGCTTCGGCTTCCACAATATGGGAGATGTCCCGGATTGCCTCGAAGCCGCCGATGACCTTGCCCGACGGCTCGGTGATGATGGAGGCCGAGACCGTCACCGAGATCTCTTGGCCGCGGCGATTCCGAACTATTCGTCGCAAACCGGAAAGGGGCTTCTTTTGTTCCATGACTTGCTTGAGGACGCAGTCGCAGGTGTTGCACTGCCTGGTATTCAACAACTGGCCGCAAGTCATGCGGCCCACCGCTTCCTTGCGGGAGTAGCCGGTGAGCCGCTCCAGGCGTTCATTCATATGGGTCACCACCAGGTCCTGGTCCACCATAAAGAAAGGCATGGGGAAGTTCTCCAGGATGCTGGTCAGGGTGGCGGTTTGCAGTTGCACCATTGGATGCGCCAATAGTTCCTCCTGCCCCCGGAGTATCACCAGGCATCCTGCGGATTCCTTCTTTGGGCCTTTGATGGGGGTGGCGGTAACCGAGAGAGGGGTGGTGCTGGCCCAGCCCGCCTTTAACAGGAGGGGGGCGCGCTGCAGGCCCTCGCCATACCTGAGACAGCCTGCCCGGTGCACCGTGCCGACGGCGCTCAATGGCAGGCCGGGAAGTTGGGAGCAAATGGGGCAGGGGTCTCCCAACCGCAGGGTGGCGCCGAAGATCTTTTCCGCCGCCCGGTTTAAAAAGACCACCTGGCGGTGGTGGTCGGCAATCAAGACCGGATCGGGGAAATCCACCAACAGCGGGGAGCAGGCCGCACCCAGGGCCGAGGCGTCGCCAGCCAACCGGAGGCGTCGATCCCCGGCCGCTTTTGGGGCCTTACCCGGTTTCATACTCATGCTCGGGACCTCGCGGCAGCCGGCGTCGGGACTTCCACCGGCGCGGCGAAGGTTTGGCCCAGGACCAGTTGCGCCGCGGCCAGTTGGTGTTGCCGGATGATGAGGGAGATGGTGGAAATGGTGCAACTGAGGGCCAACAGGAAGATGTGGGCTTTCTCCAGAGCCTCCGTCAGGGTCCTGGCGATACCGAAGCGGTCGCCGAAGTGGGGGCCGTGCAGGAAGATGCCGGCCACCGGGGTGAGGCGCATGGGCCGGAGGCCGGGCAGGTGCTCCTTCAGGATGCGGCGGATCTCCAGGCCGCACTCCCCTCCGGCCTGAGGGGCATAGGTGCTGAAAGACAGGAGGAACTCCTTACCCCCCAATCCGGGGAGGGCCACCAGGAAGGGAATTTGCAAACCCAGGCTTCCCAGGTCCAGGAGGGCGTCGGCGAAGCCCGCCAGGATGTCCGTAGAGGAGACGCTTAGGCCCCAAAGGTCCAGATCCGGCTGAGGCACGATCCAATAGACCTTGGGGACCTTTTCCTGATAGCTGGCCACCGCCTGGCGCAGCAGTTCCTCCGGGTGGCTCTGGGCTGCAAAGAATTCCTGGGGCGACGAGAAGGCCGGGAAGTAGAAATTATCGAACAACCGGTTGACCGCGGCCTTGACTCTCCTGGAGGACAACACCACAGAGATCGCCGCCGGTGAACTGCCCAGGCCGTGGACTATGACCCTGGCCTGGGCCAGGCTGAGGATGAAATTGCCGATGATCTCCGGGCGTTTGTCATGGGGGTAGAGGGAGAGAATGGCGGTGCCGGGCTGCAAATGCACGGCCACCTCCGGACCGGCCTGGGTCCTTAACAGGGTAAAGGCCGCTTCCCCGGACCGGCTCGCGGTGCACAAGACTTCGCGATCGCTGGCCATGTGGGTGAAGAAGCTGAGGTTGATGCGGTTCAGGGCCAA
This sequence comes from Desulfobaccales bacterium, assembly GCA_050014275.1. GTDB lineage: Bacteria > Desulfobacterota > Desulfobaccia > Desulfobaccales > 0-14-0-80-60-11 > JAPLJC01. Next base: position 9,688 of record JBEKDQ010000060.1, read on the forward strand.
TGGGGTACAGACCCGCTCGGCCAGGCGACCCTCCTCCTGAGGGAAGGAAACTACCAGGCAGGCTCCCCCTTCCAGGACTTTAAGACCCCCAACTCTACTTCTTTCTGGTTTCCGCTCCAAGGTTAGTCAGGCGCATGGCGTCATGAAGAAACCGTCAAATCAATCTTTGCACCGCTGCCACCAGGGTAGCCGCGTCCACCGGCTTGGGGATGAAGTCCTCGGCTTCCATGGCCATGCCTTCGGCATGGCTGTAAGTGGTGTTGGGCACCGCGTCGCCCACCGCGGTGAGCATGACGATGGGGATGTCCTGGGTCCATTTGTTGGACTTCAATTCCTTGCAAAGCTGGTAGCCGTTCTTGCGGGGCATCATGACGTCCAGGATCAACACGTCGGGACGGCGTTTCTTGATGGCCGCTTCGCCTTCCAGGCCATCGTAAGCCTTGCCCACCTCAAAGCCCTTGCTCTCCAACATCATCGCTACGGTTTCCACCAGATCAGGATCATCATCCACGATCAGCACGTACTCTCCAGCCATGAGGCCTCCCCTTTCTAAGTGATCGTCACCTCATTATGGACCTAAAGTTTATAAATTACAAGGCGGATTAGACCGCTGGGCTTCCTCCGGGATAAATTGCCCCTCCCGCGGCTAACTGTCCTCACCCATCCGGGGTCGGGGGTAGAGGCCGACGCGTTCCACGATTTCCGGCACCTTCTCTTCCCATTCGATGGCCATCAGGTGGAAGCCGCGAACCCCCGGCACGCCCTTCAATTCCTCGACCTGCTCCACCGCCAGGTTGATACCCTCCTCCGCCTGTTTCTCCTTGGGGACCCCCGCCAGGCGCTTGACCACTGCATCGGGGACATCCATTCCCGGCACTCGTTTTTGCATGTATTTGGCCATGCCCACGTTCTTCATAGGAGTGATCCCCGCCAGGACCGCCACTTTTTCGGTGAGGCCCCGGTCCTCGGCGATCTTCATGAATTCTTTGAACTTGTCCAGGTTGTAAATACACTGGGTCTGGACGAACTGGACCCCGGCGGCTGCCTTCTTGCCCATGCGGATCACCCGCATGAAGACATTGGGGCCGGCGAAGGGGTTGACCGCGGCGCCGATGAACATCTGGGGCCGCACTTCGAATTGATGGCCTCCCAGGAGCCGCCCCTCGTCCCGCATCATCCTCACCGTCATGGCCAGTTGGGCGGAGTCCAGGTCAAAGACGTTGGCGCTACTGGCGTGGTCGCCGAACTGCTGGTGGTCGCCGGTGAGGCAGAGGAGATTATGGATCCCGAAGGAGGCGGCCCCCAAAATGTCGCTTTGCAAGGCGATGCGATTCCGGTCCCGGGTAGTCATCTGCAGGATGGGTTCCAGACCCATGAGCTTGATGCGGATGCAGCAGGCCAGAGAGCACATGCGGCACACCGAGGTCTGATTGTCGGTGACGTTGATGGCGTCCACATAGTCCTTGATCATCTTGGCCTTATGGTCGATCACCTCACCGTCGGCGCTGCGGGGAGGACCCACTTCGGAGGTGACGGCCATCTGGCCGGAGGCGAGGATCTGCTGGAGTTTGCTGGGAGTAGTGGCGCTCATATACGTAGGTCCTCTCTGACGATCTTGCGGGGGCCACCGTCCCGGGAGGTGGTCCAGTCTTTGGGTTCCACGGGTTTTTCAAAGCGGTCCAGTTGCCCCAGGGTCTTTAAGCGCTCGTAAATCAGCTCCCAGCCGCAAGGGATGTCCGGGTTGATCTCGCACTTGCCCTTGTCGGAACCGCCACAGGGGCCGTTGAGCATGCGCTTGGAACAGCGGGTGATGGGACAGATGCCACCGGTCTCGGCCAGGATGCAGCGGCCGCAAGCCTGGCAACGTTCGGAGTAAAGCCCCCGCTCCTCGTTGACCCCCAGAAAACAGGTATCCACCCCGGGA
>JBEKDQ010000061.1:0-11566 GCA_050014275.1 Desulfobaccales bacterium
CCAGACAGCTTTTATTGAATCCCCATAGCTAAAAACCGTACTGATTCCTCCCAAAATCCAGGCTTAATTCATGATGCCGATTATGAGAATGCGCTGCGCGATTCTCACAATCGCCTATTTCATATCTGGAACTTATACTTCTGCCCCGATAATTTTCGCTCCTGGCAAGATATCATCGATTCCCAAATTCTAAAAGGCACCTCTGCCTTCCCTGTGGCTCACCACTATCGATCAGTGTCCACAGCAAAGAGTTGTCCGGATTTTAAGAGTGTGGTATGCCCAAGATCTGGGAAATTTTGGTTTTTCGCCTGAATTGTGCTAACGTCCCCCTACGAGAAAAATGGCTTCGAGAAGAGGATCGTTTGGGAAATTTTACTCGGCCAAAGAGGCTCCAAAACCTCGTTGGGACAGAAATAGCTATGAATGCGGCATAATCTCGGTTAAGGAGGGCATCCCCGATGGCGACAGCGCAGCAGACTGGCCAAGAACTCTCGCCTTGGTGGAAAATAGGGGTTATTTTCACCATCTTCGTCGGGTTTTCCGTTCTGATCTTCATCGCGGTAAAGGCCTACAAGGACGCCCCGCCCATTCCGCTCAGGGTGGTCAATGCCGGGGGTGAAACCGTCTTCACCCAGGAGGATATCCTGGCAGGGCAGCAAGTCTTTCTGAAATACGCCCTCATGGAAAACGGCACTATTTGGGGGCACGGGGCCTACCTGGGGCCGGATTTTTCCGCCGCCTACCTCCACAACCTGGTGCTGGAGGCCGGAGACATGGAGGCTCGGCAAGGTTACGGCCGTTCACTGGTGGAGCTCGACCGCGCCCAGCGGGATGTGGTGGAGGGCGCGTTGCCGCGCCTGCTCAAAGAGAATCGCTACAACCCCCAAACCCAGACTTTGGTCTTCTCGGAACCGGAAGCCACGTCCTTTCAGTGGCAGATCGGCCAATGGACCGACTATTTCGTCCACCCCCAAAAAAACGGCGGCTTGAAAGCTAAATATATCGACAACCCCCGGGAACTGCGCCAGCTCACCGCCTTTTTTGCCTGGACCGCCTGGGCCTCGGTGGCTAATCGCCCGGGTCGGGACTACTCTTATACCAACAATTTCCCTTACGATCCCCTGGCGGGCAATACGCCTCCGGCCGCGGTCTACCTGTGGAGCGCCCTGAGCCTCATCACCTTGCTGGCCGGGACCGCCGCCATCCTCTCCGCCTTCGGCAAATTCGATTACCTGGGCTGGCGGGGGATCGACGCCCCGGCCCATCCCCAGATGCTCCCGGGCCGGGCCAGTGCCACTCAAAAGGCTACTATCAAGTTTTTTCTCGTCGTCACCCTGCTGTTTTTGGCCCAGGTGCTGGTGGGGGCGGCCACGGCCCACAACCGGGTGGAGCCGGGCAGTTTTTACGGGCTGAATCTCTACCAGTGGTTCCCCAGCAACATCCTGCGCACCTGGCACTTGCAATTGGCGATTTTCTGGATCGTCACTGCCTACGTCGCCGGTGGGCTGGTCCTGGCCTCGTCCCTGGGACAGAAAGAGCCCCGGGGACAGGTCCGGGGCATCCACCTGCTCTTCTGGGCTCTGGTGTTGGTGGTGGCCGGCAGCCTCCTGGGGGAGATCCTGGGCATCAACCAAGTCCTGGGCCGCCTCTGGTTCTGGTTCGGCGACCAAGGCTGGGAATACCTGGACCTGGGACGCGCCTGGCAATTATTGCTGGCAATAGGGCTGGGGTTGTGGGTTGTGCTCCTCTACCGGGCCCTGTCCCCGGCCTTAAAGAACCCGGCGCTCCGGGAAATCTCGGGCCTCTTCATGATGGTTGCCCTGGCCATCCCGGTCTTTTACCTGCCCGCCTTTTTCTTCGGCAGCACCACCAATTTCACCGTAGTGGACAACTGGCGCTTCTGGATCATCCACCTGTGGGTGGAAGGCTTTTTTGAACTCCTGGTGACCGTCATGGTGGCCGTCACCTTCTTTTTATTGGGGGTGGTCTCCCGCCAGACCGCGGCCCGGGTGGTTTATCTGGACGCCATCCTCTTTTTAGGGAGCGGCATTGTGGGCACCGGCCACCACTGGTATTGGACCGGCCAGACCAACCTCAACATGGCTCTGTCTGCCTTGTTTTCCGCCATGGAGGTGGTACCCCTGACGCTTTTGACTCTGGATGCCTGGGACTTTGTCAAGCTGACCCAAGGCGAGTGCGCGGTTTGCGGGACGACCATGCCCCATAAATGGACCTTTTATTTTTTGATGGCGGTGGGGTTTTGGAATTTCGTGGGGGCGGGCATCTTCGGATTTCTCATCAACCTGCCCATCGTCAGCTACTTCGAGGTGGGCACCATCCTGACCCCCAATCACGCGCACGCCGCCCTGATGGGGGCCTTCGGCATGGAGGCCATGGCCCTGACCGTTATGGCCCTCCGCCAGGTTTTGCCCGACGAGAAGTGGACCCGCCCGGAAAAATACGTCCGGGTGTCCTTCTGGGGATTGAATGTCGGTCTGGCCCTCATGGTGGTGGGCAACCTCTTTCCCGGCGGGGTCTTGCAGTTTTACGACGTTCTGGCCAACGGCTATTGGCACGCCCGCAGCCTGGCTTACACGGGACGGAGCTTCGTACGTCTCATCGAATGGTGCCGGATGCCCGGCGATCTGGTTTTCATCTTCCTGGGGGTGGTCCCAATGGTGATGGCCGCGGCCTTAACCTACTGGACCATCACCCGGGGCGAACACGCTTCGTCCCCGGGGGGCTGAGGGTGGGGATAGAAGCGAGAAATGGTGGGTTGTGAGCCAAAGGTTGAGAAGTGCAGCACTAGGTGGAAAACCTCAAAAATCAAGATGATAGATATTTATAGCCTTCAAGATAGCTGCTATATCTCTCCTACTTGCTCACCACATAAATTGGTTTTGATAGGCAAATCATATATCTATAAAAGTTGAGCCCCCACCCACCCCCCCCAACTATCCGCAATTCTCGCTTCAATCGTGAAGGGCATCTCCGGGATGATTCCTTGGAAAGCCCGGGTTAGACATTTCTCCATCAAATCTTTGACATAGCCCGCATTTTTTGTCTTTTTACCCCAAGCTCTGCTTGGGGACATCTTGGTATCACCCACAACCTGCTGATACTGCGTGATATCCTTTGCCAAGCAGGAGCCTGGCAAGCAAGGTGGTTTCCAAGCAGGGATTGGGAACCAGATTCATGGTGGACAGTGCCCACGCTACATCTCCTCTGACCTGCGCCGCCTGCAAGATAAAAATGGTTTTCGGTTTCCGGTTATCGGTTTTTTTCTCGTTCCCAAGCTCCTGCTTGGGAACGCAAATTTTACCCCAAGCTCTGCTTGGGGACATCTTGGTATCACCCACAACCTGCTGATACTGCGTGATATCCTTTGCCAAGCAGGAGCCTGGCAAGCAAGGTGGTTTCCAAGCGGAGATTGGGAACCAGATTCATGGTGGGCAGTGCTCACCCTACATCTTCTCTGACCTGCACCGCCCTGCAAGATAAAAATGGTTTTCGGTTTCCGGTTATCGGTTAATATAATGAAGAATCAAGGGTAGGCACCCCTATCCGGCTGGCTTGCTCGGGAGAGGTTAGGCAATAGGTCGGAGAATTTGATTGGAGGGGGCGGGCAATTCCCGTGGGAAAATTCCTGCTGCTGCTGGGCGGCACTATCGCCCTGCGGCCCTACGTCTTTATCTTCTTAGGGGTGTATCTGCTGCTGGCCACCTTGCAGTGGGGGGCCGGCCGGGCCGCAGCCTTCCTGATCTTGGGCTATCTCCTCTCCTGGGCCGCAGAGTTCTGCTCCATCCATTTCGGCCTTCCCTTCGGGGAATATCTATACATCCCGGCTACCCTGGACCGGGAACTCTGGGTAGCCGGGGTCCCACTCATGGACTCCCTGTCTTACGTATTTATCGCCTATGCCAGCTACTGTTTGGCCCTGCTGGCCCTGGGCCGGGGGCGTTGGCAGGGATGGGGCTTCCACCTTGAGGATGAGGCCGCCGGGCAGATCTCCCGGTGCCCCCTGATCCTGGGGGCGGTGCTCATGGTCAGCCTGGACATCGTCATCGATCCGGCGGCCCTGCGGGGCTACCGCTGGTTCCTGGGTCAAATCTACGGCTACCCGGAAGGCGGCGTCTATTTTGGCGTCCCCTTGAGCAACTTTGCCGGCTGGTTCCTGGTGGCCCTGATCCTCATGCGGGCGCTGCAGTACCTGGCCAGCGCTCCGGCCCAGGCCCATATCTGGGATTGGGGACGCCGGACCTTTCCTTGCCAGGCCCTGCTGGGGCCCGCCCTCTATTTGGGAATCCTGGGATTTAACCTGGGGATGACCTTTCTCATCGGCGAGACGTGCCTGGGTTGGGTGGGAGTCTTTATCTACCTGCCGTTTCTAACCTGGCTGGGCCTCAAGCACCTGCCCGGCTCCGGCCAGCTGTGGTAGCAGGACCTGGAGGGCCTGGGCCAGCCGCGCCGCGGCCAGCCGGCTGCGGCGCCAGAGGTGGAGCAGGTCAGCCATGCGGCTGGGGTCTCCGGCCAGCCAGCCCAGGGCGTTCATCCACCCGGGGGTCCCGGGGTTCGGCTGGGGCCGCGCCAGAAACTCGGGGATCTCCTCAGCCGCGGCATCGGTAATCGCCCGGAGGCCCAGGAAAGGAAGTCCCTCGGCCCGGGCCACTTCGGCCACCGCGGCGGTCTCCAGGTCCAGCACCGGCCGGCTCAGCCGCCCCAGGGCCTCCCCCAGGCCGCTCTTGCGTATAATCCGGGGCGTGGTGATGATACTGCCGGCAAAGGTAGGAGGCCCCGCCGCAGCCAGGGCCCGGAGCAGCTCCGGCAGGGGCCGGGGTGGCGGCGGCGCCGCCACCGGCTGCAACAACCGGGTCAGTGGATCGTAAGTGCCGAAATATTCCCCCAGGACCAGGTCTCCAGGGATCAGCTCCGGGCTGACGGCGCCGCCGAACCCCAGGGAGAGCAGCAGGCGGGGCCGGAGATGGCTAACCAGGCGGGAAGCCACCTGGTGGGCCGCCTCGGCGCCCAGACCCGTGAGGGCCAGCAGCCCCCACCCCGGTCCCACCTCCAATTCCCAGGCCGGGCCTTCCACCGCGGCCCGGCGGCGCCGGCACCGGCTGCGGCGCAAAAAAGGCCGCACTTCCCAAGGAAGCGCGGCCAATAACAGCATCCGGCAAGGCCCGGTGGCGCCCAGGCCCGGCGAGCCATCCGGCATCAGGACTTGGCCACCGGCAGATGGTCCCCGCCCTGGGGCGCCGGCGGCGCCAACTCAGCCTGGGAGACCACGGTGGCCACCTGCTTGGGCCGCCGCCAGCGCCGCCCCTGCACCAATAGGCTACCGTTCTTATGCAGCACGGTGCGATCATCCAGGATGATCAAACCGTGGCGCTCGGAAATATTGGTGTAATACTGGTATTGCAAGTGCCGCTGGTTGAGGCGGTATTTGAAAAATAGGAAGAACATCAGGTAGATGACCACGATGAGGCCCAGCCCCGCCAGCACGTAACTGAGGAAGAGAAAGGCGTTATAGCCCAGGGAACTCAGCCAGGCCATGATGTGGTTCATGTTGTACAGGGCCAGCACGGTCACCAGCAGCAGGAAGAGGATGGCCAGATAGGGCAAGCGCCTGAGCTGGACGATTACCGCTTCCATCTGGGAGCCGGATGCCTCGTCTTCCCCGGTCCGCGCTTCCGGCTCCCCCAAAAAGTGGTTGAAGCCGGTAACGATGACCCCCATGAGAAAGGTGACTACAATGGGGAAGGCGAAGGCCACAAAGACATACTCCCGCCACGGAAAAACGGTCTGCACCCGATGGTATTTATCATCCGAAGCCCATAGCACCACCACGATAAAAATGACGATCTCCAGGATGCCGATGAGCTTAAGGTAATCAAAGAAGAGCTTCTTACGGTCTGCCTTGTTGAAATAACTGGCAATCTTGGACATGCCGCGACCCGCCTCAGGTTATTCGAAGTACTTATAAAATAACCACTAAACCTCCCCGGGTCAATCCCTTTCTGGATGCGCCTGGCCCCAGTTCCGGGTTTCCGGGGCCCGAGGCCCTGCGGCGGGCCAACAGCCTTCAAGGGGCAACAGGGATGATTCCGGCGGGCAGTCGTGAGCCCCTTCCCGCAAAAAAGACGGAACGGCGGGCGCCCCGTCCGTTCCGCTCCTGCTTGCCACTAACTCTTAATGACCCTCAATGCCATTTCCTATGGCACTCAGAAAATGCGGCGGTTCCCCCTTAAAGGGCTCACCTCAGCTATGGGGCAAGGTCACCACGAAGTTGGAACCGTCCTGCCTCGGTTCGTAAAAAAGGTCGCCGCCGTGCCGGGAGACAATGTCCCGGCTGAGATATAGGCCCAGTCCCATGCCCTCGCCGGAGCCTTTGGCCCGCCGCATCTTATTGGCGAAATTGGAAAACAGCATGGAACGGTTTTCCTCAGGCACCGGCTTGCCGGTGTTGTAAACATTGAGACGGTAATTGGTCCCCTGCTTTTGCCAATCGATGACGATGGTGCAACCGGCTCCTCCATGTCTGATGGCGTTATTGATCAGATTCCGGAAGACGCTCTTGAGCCACAACTTGCTGCCCTTCACCGGGATGACCGCGGCGGGACGCCGTTCCATGCGATTGTCCAGGTTTATCCGATGGTTACGGAGTTCTACCCCTAGCTCTTCCAGGACCGGAGCTACCACGTCATGCCGCAGGTCCAGCATCTCCTTTTCCATCTCCTGGTCGACGGCGCATGAGAAGGCCTTAGCTATGAACTCTTCGGTGAAGCAAATCAATCTATCCATGTTGTCCGAGACTTCCTGCAGCTTTTCCAGAGCGGCTCCGCCCACCTCCCCGAAGGTACCCCGGATCAGGAGCTTCATAGAGGCGGCGCTGGATACCATGGAGCCCCGCAGGTCATGAAAGACCGTCATCAAGCGATCCGGGACCCGCCCGTTGACTGCGGTTGCGGTTTGCGCCGCGAGACTCGTGGCCGGAACCAAATCGACGATGTCCAGGTTTTCCAGACAATGGCTGACTCGCCGCCACAGCTCGGTGGGACTCACCGGCATCAGGAGATAATCGTCCACCTCAATCTGATAGGCTTCCCGTGGGAAGGTCACCTCATGGTTGCTGCTGACCACCATGACCTTCACCTCCGGGTTCAACCGTTTGGCCCGTTTTAAGACCTCGACGCCGTCCAGCTCCCCCATGTTGAGCTTGGCGATCACCAGGTCATAATTCTTTTTTACCAGGGATTCCAGGGCCGCCTCGGGGCTGGCCGCCACCCTGACTCTGTATCCTTTGTATTCCAAGACCCAGGCGATCGTCCGAAACAGGGGTGATCCGTCGCCCAATAATAGAATTTCGTAGGTAGCCATCCTCTGATCTCCTTTGCTTCGCCGGTTTAGCTTCAGATGGTTAATAAGACCGATTTTGGATACGCTCTCATCAAACCTTCTTTCGGAGAAGCGGTCAATCGGCATATGTGCCTATTTTCATATGGGCAAAACTGCCTACATCAGGATCGCGGGCCGGGCGGGCCGGGCTGTTTGTCTATAAAATACCGAAGGGCTGGGATGAAATAAATTGGCAGAAATACCTATATGGGGATGGGTAAAAGTACCTAAATCACGCGCGGTCGTGACTCGTGGAGCTCACCAGCCGCTCCCCGGGCGACCCGTGAACCCGGGCAGCAATGCCGGGGTGCATCTCTCACACACCACCTTCCCGCGTGGGGCGGGCGTCCCGCCCGCCGCCTGTAACGCCTCCAGAAAAAATGGCGGGGGAGACGCCCGGGCCCCACGGCATGGCGCGTAAGACGCGCCCTACGACGCCTGACTGGCGCTAATGGGGCTCACCAGTCATTCCCACAGTTTGCTGTTGCACTTATCGTTTCTTTCCGGGGAGGGGGAAGGGTGCGGCGGACGGAAAGCAGGCGCCGCCGGAGAGTTCTTTGGCAGGGGCAGGGTCAGGCGGCGGTGGTGTAACCTTTCTGAATGGCGTATTTCACCAAGTCCGCGGTCTTCTTGACATTCAACTTCCTCATGATGTTGGCGCGGTGGTGTTGCACCGTGCGGCTGCTGATGAACAGCAATTCGCCCACTTCCTTGCTGGATTTGCCTTCGGCGATGAGCTTGATGATCTCCCGTTCCCGGGTGGTGAGATGCTGACCCGAACTGGCCGCCTGCTCCCCGGCGGGCCGGGATTTTTCCATGAACAGGTCCGCCAACTGGGGGGCCAGCAGCGGTGAGATATAGGTGCCCCCTTTCTTAAGGGTGTCGATGGCAGAGATCAGCTCACTGTCGGCATCCTCCTTGAGCAGATAGCCCTCCGCCCCGGCCGCAAAGGCGTGATACAGATATTCCTGGTCTTTGTGCATGGTCAGGATCAAGACCTTGACTTCCGGATTGATGATCTTGATCTCCCGGGTCGCCTCCAGGCCGCGCAAATTGGGCATGGAGATGTCCAGGATAACCAGTTGGGGGGAGGTCGTTTTCAAGATCTCAATCAACTCGAAACCGTCGTTGGCTTCCCCCACCACTTCCACATCGCTGATGCCCTGGATGATTCTTCGTATGCCTCGTCGGAACATCACGTGATCATCAGCCAGCAGTATACTGAAAGGGGCTGCCATGACGTTCCTCCCTCATCCTGTGGAGAGACAGTTTCGGCATTAATGACGATACTCTTTATACCGAATTTTTCTTTAAAATGCCAGTAGTTTCCGGCAACAAAAAAATTGCCCGGAGAAACCTGACCATCTCGCAGGTACTCTAGATCATGGTAATTTGAACGATATCAATATATTATACCGATACAAGCAAATCCCCCTCTTCTGCGAGGGGAGAGCGCTCGCTGGGGGGACACCGGGGGGTCCAGGGAGAAACCTGGGAATCGTCAGGCGGGGTAACCGCCCACCTTTGGCAGGCGAGACGCCTGCCCCACGGGCCTGCCCCAGAAGGTTAACCGGCAACTCCGGGGGCCACCGTTTGCTCATCTTTTTTTTGAGGAATAGGGATGCGGCAAGCGATCCTGGTGCCCGCCCCCTGCCGACTCCAGACCTGGCAACTGCCCCCCAGCATCCGACTCCGTTCATACAGGGCCGCCAGCCCCAGGCCGCGAGGGCTGGCATCGCGTCTCGAGATCTGGGTCACATCGAATCCCACGCCGTCGTCCTCTATTTTGAAGGTGACGGTGCCGCCTTCCTGGCGCAGCGCCACCGAAACCTTGCAAGGCCCGGCGTGCTTGGTGATGTTGTGGAAGCATTCTTGAAAGATGCGATAGATGATGATCTGGGACTCCAGGGGAAACAGGCCATTCAAATCTTGAGCCTCAAAGGACTGCTCTACGGTGAAATATTTACCTATGCCGCCCGTCAGGTATTTCAAGGCCGCCAGCAGTCCCAGGTCCTCCAGGATGGAAGGGCTCAGGTCCCGGGACAAACGCCGGACGTTGTCGATGACCTGGTCCAGGTACTCAAGCAGTTCCAGGCATTCCTGCTTCAGGTCCGACTGCTCGTCCGGCCGCAGCCCCTTTTCGATGGCCCGGATGCGGAGCTTCATAACCGTCAGGCTTTGCCCCAACTCATCGTGCAGCTCCATGGAGAGACGCTTCCGTTCATGCTCCTGGGCCGTCAGGAGCTCGGAACTCAGGTATCGCAGGCGCCGCTCCGATTCCTGCAAGGCCATTTTGGCCCGCTGGGCTTCACTGGCATCGAAGAAGACTCCGCTGAAAAACTCCACCCCCCCCTTTGTATTGAAGATCATCTGGCCCCGGTCCTGGATCCAGAGGATCCGGTCGTCCCTGGTCCGGATGCGAAATTCCCGGTAGTAAGCGCCGCTGCCTTGGCGGGCGCGCCTAATAGCCTTTTTGGCCGCGGGGAGGTCTTCTCGAACCATCAGGTTCAGCCACTTGAGCTGGCGGGAATCGAACTCCTCCCTTTTATAGCCCGTCAACTTCTCGATCTTGCGGTCGAAGAAATCCACCGACCAGTCCAGATAGCCTTTGTAAACCACGGCGGGGATACTACTCACCAGAAGCCGGTAGTTTTGTTCACTCTGCCGCAGGGCCTCCTCCGCCCGGAGGCGCTCCCGGACCTCCACCGCCTCCCGCAGGGCCCGTTTCACCGCGGGCACCAGGCGGGAGATCCGATCCTTAAGAACGTAGTCCGTGGCCCCTCGCTTTAAGTTGTCGATGGCCACTTCTTCGCCGATGGCCCCGGAGACAAAGATAAAGGGCACCTCGGGACATCTTTCCTGGGCCAGGGCCAGGGCCGCCGGCCCGTTGAAATGGGGAAGGTGATAGTCGGAAAGGATCAGATCGGGGGGGGATTGTTCCAGTTCCCGGATAAAATCCAGGTCATTATCCACCCGCCGGGCGGTGAAGCTCAGATTGGCCTGCCGGAGCTCAAAGGCCATCAACTCGGCATCGCTGGCCAGATCCTCTACTATCAGAATGCGCAAGCTCGCAACCAAGAAGCTATCCCTCTTGGGCCGGTCGGCCCTCAGGTTGGCTAACCGGAATTAAGTCAAAGGGACACCTTATTGCGCCGCAACCAGTAAAAGGCCAGTCTTCCACTACCCGGAAATACTCATCGTAGTCCACCGGTTTGACCAGGTAGCTGTTCACCCCCAATCGATAGCTCTCCAGGATGTCCGGCTCTTCCTGGGAGGAGGTCAACATTACCACCGGAATCAAGCGGATGCGTTCATGCCCCTTGAGTCGTCTGAGAATCTCCAGGCCGCTCATCTTGGGGATCTTCAGGTCCAGAAGGATCACCTTGGGAAACTCATAGGGCGCACCGGAGCAATAACAGAAAATCAAGGGCCTCCACCCCGTCGGGAAAGACCTTCACCTTGCCGGCCAGCCCCCCCCCTCTCCAGGGCCCGGAGGGTCAGTTCCGCATCGCAGGGGTTGTCTTCAATGACAACGGCCTTGCAATCCTTTGCCAGGGACGCCAACCTTTGCCGGTCGGGAACAAGGCGCCGCGGGAGCTGGCCGCGGCCACCACCCCGACCCTCCGGCGAAATCCTCGTCTGTTATTTTTTGCCGTAATAACATCATTGTAGCAGGCATGGCCGGTAATGCCACGGAAATTCATTATAACTCGTGACCTACACATATTTTGTTGATAAGATTTGAAGACAGGCGGGAAATGCCTAAAATAAATTTAAGCGCCCGGCGCTAAAAATTATGTTATAATTTTGGCGTATATGAAGATAAATACGGCATGGCTGTCTCCGAAAATCATTCCGGAAAAAAGCTGAAGGTTACCGGTGTAGTGCAAGGCGTGGGCTTCCGGCCTTTTGTCTACCGGTTGGCCAGGGCCCATCATCTGGCGGGTTGGGTGCGCAATACCTCCACCTGCGTGGAAATCGAGGTGGAAGGGGCCACCGCTTCCCTGGAACAATTTATCCGCCAGCTTTCCACCGAGGCGCCGAATCTGGCCCGGGTTGAGGCGGTGGTGGCCCGGGACGCCGAACCCCGGGGGCGCTCCGGCTTTGCCATCCTGGAGAGCCGGACCCAGGCGGCCACCGCGGCCCTGATTCCCGCCGACGTCTCCACCTG
>JBEKDQ010000062.1:0-11559 GCA_050014275.1 Desulfobaccales bacterium
CAAACCGGAGGCCAAGGAGATCTTCTACAACCTGGTACAGAAGTCGGACTTCATGATCTGGAACTACCGGCCCGGCACCTTCGACCGCTGGAAGATCGGCTACGGCGCCTGCAAAGAGGTGAACCCGAGAATAGTGCTGGCCTGGTGCGGCGGCTTCGGCGGCTTCGGCCCTGGCCGGAACTGGGCCTCCTACGACATCCTGGGCCAGGCCAAAGGCGGCGTCTTTTCCTTCACCGGCCACCGGGCCGGGGTGCCGGCGGGCTTCCCCAGCAAACACACCACCTGGATCATGGACTACTCCGTGGGCATGCTGGTCTCCACCGGCGTGCTGGCCGGGCTCTACTGGCGGGACACGGTCTCCAACCTGGGCAACTATTTCGAGTGTTCCCAGGTGCAAGGCTCCACCCGATACACCGAATACGGCCTGCCCCTGTGGGGCCGCCACGGCATCGTCCGCATGCGCTGGGGCAACTGGGACACGGAGATCTGCGTCAACGGCATCTGCAAATGCGGCCACTCCTCTTACCCCGGATCGGATCACCCGGCGGAGAAGGAAGAGGGCTATATCTGCGTCACCGCCTACACCGATCAAGACTATGCCAAGCTGATGAACCTCATAGGCCGGGCCGACCTGGCCAAGAAATACGCCAGCCACGATGCTCGGGTCGAGGCCCGGGCCCAGGAAGAGATCTACCCGGCCATCGAAGAGTTCCTGAAAGACAAGACCAAGGAAAAAGCCAACCAAATCTTCAGCGAGGCCGGCATCATCTCCCAGCCGCTGCTCACCATCCGGGAAGCGGCCAACTGCGACCACTTCCTGGAGCGGGGCTCCCTGGGCTGGTACGACGACCCCTTCTACGGCGACGTCTTCACTCAGAAAACCATGTACAAGATGAGCGAGACGCCACCCCGGCTGAAGCACGTCCATCGGCCGGTGGGCTCCGATAACGAGGAGATCTATCAGCGGGTTTGCGGCCTCAGTCTGGAGCAAATCCGGGAATGTGAAGCCAAGGAAATTATCTAACCGGTATGGGAGGCGATTTCTTTGAAGCCTATCCGGAGCCAACCTCTTTCGATAAGGGAGGAATAACTCGATATGACTGAATTCAAAGTCTCGTTGTTTTATGATTGCCAGGAGTGCAAGTCGCGTAACTTCTTCGATCCCTACAGCTTCTGGGAATATTCCGGGAATTTCAGGTGCGCCGGCTGTGGCGCCCTCTACTATGCCGAATGGCAAAACGGCCAGCGGGTAGTGGAGCCGGAAAAGGCCCGGGGCACTGATTACATCCTGCCGGGTTACGCCGAAACCCCAGACCTGAAGCCCCTTTCCGGGGAAGGCAAGACCTCGCCGCCGCCCTTCGCCAACGTCACCTTCCTGGGCAAACCCAAGAACCTCACCACCTCGGCTCGCGGCAAGCTGTGCGCCTGCACCCAGCTCACCCCGGAAGACCTGGACGGCAGTTGCTGGAAACGCATCAGCTCCGAGCGGAAGTACGGAAAATCCTGGTAGCCGCCGGGTAACTTTGGAACAGAGGAGGAATGTTCAATATGCCGAAGATTCTTTGCGAAGATTGCCGGGATTTCAAATATACCTATGACCCGCAGATTTCCAGGGTGCTCTACGGCCACTGCCGGGCCATCGAATATCCTTTCCTGCTTGGCATTTTCAAGGAAGCGCGGCCGGGCGCCTGGACGGCCCCGAAGGAATGCAAATTCTTCCACGAGAAGAAAAAGTAGGATAAAATAGACCTCACACCGGGGGGGCCGCCTTGCCGGCGCCCCCCATCTTTTCACACCCGCCCCTCTAACCCCATGAAGGATTATTCGTTATATTACTGGGACCGGCGCCTGAACGAAGCCGAAGTGGTCGATTGCCTGGAACGGGCCTGGAACGAGCTTTACGACCTGGAGTTTGACGCGATCTTCGGCGCCTGGCGGGGCGTCCACCTGGAGGTGGAAACCGACACGGTGCACGTCACCTGGGAGACCATGTATGCCGGACCGCCCCTGATGGTTTCCATCTCCCGGGGCAGCGGCGCCATCAAAATTGACTTTCCCCGGGCGGAATTTCTGGAAGTGGAGGAGGCGGAAATCGAGCGCCTCCGCCACCAGCCGCCGAAGCGCCCGAGGTAAGGGCGGAGGTCGGGAAACCTAATCACTTTAGCCCCAAGCTGTGAGACCTCTGCGGAAAATTATTGTAGCCCCGGGGAAAAAGGAGAGCTACCGATGGATTGGGGAATGCAAAATCGCTTAGGCCAACTTATGCCCAACGGCAAATGTTTTTTTATGCCGATTGATCATGGCTATTTTCAAGGGCCGACCAGGGGTCTGGAGAGGCCGGGAGAGACCATAAAGCCGCTGCTTCCTTATGTGGACGCCATCTTTTGCACCCGGGGGGCCTTGCGTGCGGCCATCGATCCTCTGAACAGCAAACCAATTGTCCTGAGGGTGTCCGGATGTACCAGCATGGTGGGAGAGGATTTGGCCAATGAGGAACTCACCACTTCGATCGAGGAGATTATTCGTTTGAACGTGGCTGCTGTGGGTCTCTCGGTCTTTATCGGCAGTCATTATGAAAAGGAAAGCCTGAAGAATCTGGCCGCCATGGTTAATGCCTGCGAGGATTATGGCATCCCGGTGATGGCGGTTACCGCCGTGGGTAGAGAATTGGAGAAACGGGAGGCGCGTTACCTGGCGCTAAGCTGTCGCGTGGCGGCAGAACTGGGCGCCAGAGTGGTTAAGACCTATTGGTGTGAAAAAGATTTTGATAAGGTGGTTTACGGCTGTCCGGTTCCGGTCATTATGGCCGGTGGGCCTAAGTGTGAGACGGAACTGGAGGTCCTGGAATTTGTTCATGATGGTATCGCCCGTGGAGCGGTGGGGATCAACCTTGGAAGAAACGTCTGGCAGAGCCCTCATCCGGTGGCGATGGCCAAGGCCTTAAGGACCATTGTTCATGAAAAAGCTTCCGTCAAGCAAGCTCACGAGGTCTTAAAGAAGAGCAAAGAAAAGAGAGCCGCCGTCAAGGCGTAAAAAAGAATGTCAATCTGGGAACGGGGCCGGAGTCGGAGGCAAATAAAGACGAGAAGTCACCAAGACCCCTATTAGAAGGCAGTGGTGAGTCTGCCCCATAATCTCATATGAAAACTAAGATCATAAGCACATGTAGATATATCGTTCATTTCTCAAGCAGATCGCCTATAAGGAAGCATGGTTAATGTTTCTCTAATATAGGGAATTTAATAAGATGTTTTTAGAGCCAATAAACCAATTATCCGAAAATCTAAAGGCCCTGAGAGCATTTGTGAAAGTAATCTCCCCACTTTTGCTTGAGAACATTATATGTTACGAACCTATAATTAAGGAAATTAGAGATAAAATACCTGAGTTTATCATTAATTCACAAAATGAACAAAATATTAATAAACTAACTTCCGATGAACCTTTAAAAATTAATGTGATTAAAGATGACGAATCCAAATACATAAATATTAATTTCTCTGTTTCTGGTTTACGTAAAAATCTGAATGAAATTAGTGAAGCTATAATACATTATCAATTATTATATAATAGTTCTTTAATGAGTCTTATTAGTTTTACAGAATGGTTTTTGTCTCAAATTCTACACGATTATTTTGAGAAATTTCCCGACGTGGCTGACATTTCAGAGAAAACTATAACCTTCCAAGATCTTAGAGATATTGGGACAATAGAAGACGCGAGAAGATATTTAATTGAATCAAAGATTGAAAGTATTCTATGGGGAGATTTTGAAGATTGGTTAAAATTGTTCAAAGACAAGTTTAAGCTTTCATTGAGTTATATAGAAGAGAATAAGCCCATGCTAATTGAAGTATTTCAACGACGGAATATACTGGTTCATAATGGAGGAAGAGTAAATTCAATTTATATTGCAAAAGTTGCTGCCGAATTTCGAAAAGACCTTTCAATAGGAGATATGGTTAACATCAAACCGCAATATTTAGAACGATCTATAAATCTCTTTGAAAGAAGTTTTATTATCTTGGCTGCAGAATTATGGAAAAAATTAGCCCCTTCCGATGATAACAGAGCGAGGTTGAATACTATTGCTTTCGACCATTTATGCGCTGAAAATTGGGAGGTGGCTGAAAGTCTCAGCTATTTCATAATGAGTGATAAGAAATTACCGGAAAAAGATAGACTTATTGGTACAATGAACTACTGGCAATGTTTAAAGTGGCAGGGACGATTTGAAGAGATCCGAGGTCATATTGAAGAAACTGACTTTTCTGCGAAAGATGAGATATTTGTTCTCGCACAATTCGCACTCCTCGATAAAAATAAGGAGTTTTTTAATCTCGTTCCGCGATTATTAGAATCAAATAAAATAACCCATGATGATTTATCATTATGGCCAATTTTTAGGGAAATAAGAAAAGATCCCATTTATCTAAATTATCAACAATAGGACAGCTGCCGAGCAGAACCGCATATGCTGGTAGCCAGATACTACAACAATAATGATATCCGTCTGGAGGAACTCCCCATACCGAAGATCGGGCCTGGGGAGCTTTTGGTAAAGGTGCGCGCCAGCGGCATTTGCGGCACCGATGTCATGGAATGGTACCGGATTAAAAAGGCTCCCCGGATCCTGGGCCATGAGATCGCCGGGGAGATCATCGAGTCAAAATCCCATCGCTACCAAAAAGGACAGCGGGTCTTTGTCAGCCATCACGTGCCGTGCAATCAGTGCAAATACTGTCGGGCGGGAAACCATACGGCGTGCGATACCTTGCACCGGGGCAATTATGATCCCGGCGGCTATAGTGAATTTATCCGGGCGCCCAAGATTAACGTCGATTATGGGGTGTATGTCTTGCCGGATCAGGTTTCTTATGCTGAAGGAACCATGATCGAACCTTTGGCCTGCGGGATACGAGGACTGAAGCTGATCGATCTCCGGGAAAGCCACACCGTCCTGATTCTTGGCTGCGGAATCTCCGGCATCCTGAATATTCAGTTGGCCAGGTTGACCGGCGCCAGGGTGGTGGCCACCGATGTTAATGAGTATCGCTTAAGGAAGGCCAAAGAGTTTGGCGCCGATGAGGTGAGGCACGCCGATCAGGATCTAAATATTAAGGCGGATAGGGTAATCATCTGTACCGGAGCCTATCGGGCGGTGGAGCAAGCCTTCCATTGTCTGGATAAGAAGGGGATTATTCTCCTCTTTGCCATCCCGAACCGGGATATTGCCCTTCCTATACCGGACTTTTGGAGAAATGAATTTACCGTGACCTCATCCTATGGCGCCGCCCCGGTTGATTTGGCAGAAGCGTTGCAATTCATTGCCGATAAAAAGATCAATGTCAAAGACACCATAACCCAGAAGCTGCCGCTGGCACGGATTCAGGAGGCATTTAAGATTGTCATCGAGGCCCAGGAATCCTTAAAGGTGGTGTTGGAGCTTGAGTAATCATCAACCCTACAGCTCGTAGGGCGCATCTTACGCCCCCTCATTGGACCCGCCATTATTGACGCCTGGGAGGCGCCCTACATAAAACATCTATAATATCCGAGAGTTGCCTAACCGCCGGCTCAGCTCACCACCAGAACTCCGGGTAACGCCGCCGGGGGGAGAGGTTGTTGACCAGCAGGGCAACCAGGAGCATCAGGGTGATCCCGGCAGCCACAGGCACGAGCACGTAAAGATAGCCCAGGTTATGGATCTTGGGGCTCCCCATAACGTAGATCAGGGCGGTGGCGCCACCGGGGGGTGTAGGGTCTTGGTGGCATGCATCAGGGCGATGCTGGTGGCTACCGCCACCGCCGCGGCCAGCCACGGATAGGGGGTTAGCAATTTATAGACGCTGACCCCGATGAAGGCGGAGATGAGGTGGCCGCCCACCAGGTTCCGGGGTTGGGCCAGCGGGCTCTTAATGGCCCCGTAGATCAACACCGCCGTGGCCCCGTATGAGCCGATTAGCAGGATCAGGTCGGTTTTTTCCACCAGGGGTTGATTCAGGTAGGCCACCAGGCCGATACCCAGGAAGGCCCCCAGCCAGGACCAGAGAATCTCAGCCAGGCCGGCCCGGGGCGGGCTCTGGGTGGTGCCGGCCATTTTGCGGAAGTAGTCACCCATCATATTGCCGCCCCTCCCCTCCTGGTCGCCTTGACGAGATCGCCCCGGCTGACGATGCCCAGGAGGCGCCCTTCCGGGTCGGTCACCGGCACCCGGTTGATGCCTCTCTCCGTGAAGAGGGCGGCAATTTCCTTAACACTGGCCTCCAGGCCGACGGTGACCGCCGGGGAACTCATGATGTCCCCGGCCTGCTGCTTCTTGATGGGCAGGGCGATGCAGCCCTTGCCTCTCAGGCAGGAGGCGACCAGGGTCATGAAATTTTGGTGTCTGGTCACCCCCATTTGGGCCAAAAAATCCTTTTCAGAGATGACGCCCACTACCTTGCCGGCGGCGTCGGTGACCGGGACTCCGGAGATCCCCCGGCCTCCCATGGCCGCGGCCACCTCCGCCAGCGGGGTATCGGGACGCACCGACACCACTTCCCGGGTCATGACCTGGCGGGCGGTCACCGCCCGCTTCAGGCGTTCCAGGGCGTGCCAGTAGGCCAGGAGATAGACCTCCTTGAAATCCCCGGGGGTGATATCCAGGTACCCCGGGATGTCCTTCATGGCCTCGTAGATATCCTCATCTTTGAATTCGATGCCGGCCGGGAAATCAGTCAGATTTTCAGTCATAGACCACCCTTCTTTCCAGCGCGCCGAATCAGCAGTTTTCGGCAACAAAAGGCCGGAGGGAGTTTATCTAGAACCGCCGCCCCGGCAGTTCTATCCTTTATACATGCGCCGCCGGGGGCGGCGGCGCTACATATTCATAGCAATACAGGAAGAATTCACGAACTGCTTCTAAGGCATTAATAAATCAGGCGTCCCGGAAGGCGGTGTAACTAGGCGCTGGCTGAACCGTACGCTTTAGCCGAAACAGCCTTTTTAGCAAGGGGAAAGGACCCGGTAATCCCGCGCCTTTCCCCCGAATTTTTTTAGGCGGTGTGCTCTTTCGTGTAGAGGGGCGACATCTCTCGCAGGGTCTGAACGATGCCCGGCATGACCTCCAACACCCGGTCGATGTCGTCTGCGGTGTTCTCCCAGCCCAAGGTGAAGACCAGGGTGCCCTGGGCCAGGGCGAAGTCGAGGCCGGTGCCAATAAGGACGTGGGAGGCCCTGAGCGACCCCGAGGCGCAGGCGGAGCGGGTATTGACGATGATGCCCTCGTCTTCCAGCATCATCATCAGGCTCTCACCTTCAACGTATTGCACCGAAACAGACAGGAGGTGAGGCAGGCAGCGGTCTGGATAGCCGTTGATCTTGATCTCCGGGATGGTGGCCTCCAGGCCCTGGCGCAGGCGCTCTTTCAGGGCCAGCAACCGGGGCAGGCGGTCCGGCATTTCCCTGGCCGCCAGTTCGGCGGCGGCGCCCAGGCCGACGATGCCCATCAGGTTCTCGGTGCCGGCCCGGCGCTTGTTCTCCTGGAGGCCGCCGTCCAGCAAGGGCCAGATGGAGGTGCCTTTGCGGATAAAGAGGGCCCCAACCCCAGGGGGGCCATAAAACTGGTTAGCCGCCAGACTCAGGAGGTTGACCCCCAGCCCCTGGACATCCACCGGGATGACGCCCACCGCGGCCACTGCGTCGGTGTGCAAGGCCACCTTGTGCTTCCTGGCGATCCCGGCGACCTCGGCGATGGACTCGATGGTGCCGATCTCGTTGTTGGCCAACATGACGCTGATGAGGATGGTCTCGGGGGTGATGGCCTTTTCCACCGCCGCCGGGTCTACCAGGCCGTATCGGTCCACGTCCAGGGAGGTCACCTGGTAGTCCAAGAGGCGCAGGGTACGCAAGGAATTGAGCACGGATTTATGCTCGATATTGGAGGTGATCAGGTGGCGGCCCTTCTCCCGGAGGCCGATGGCCACACCCTTGATGGCGTGGTTGTTGGCCTCGGTGCCGCCGGAGGTGAAGACCACCTCCTTGGGGTCAGCGTTGATCAGCGCCGCTAGCTGTCTGCGGGCCTTATCCAGCGCGGCGGCGGCCGGCTGTCCCACCTGATTGTCCGTGGCAGGATTGCCGAACACGGTCTCCAGGTGCCGGATCATCGCCTCCTTGACCTGAGGATGGATGGGCGCGGCGGACAGATAGTCCATGTAGATCAGGGGCATGATTTTAAAAAAACCTCCCTTCCCCGCGGGCGGTTAATGATCATGTTCGTGGGGCAACTCCTGCCCACAGGACATGCAGAAATGGGCCTCATCGTCCACCTTCATCTCGCAGTAGGGGCAGTAGCACTGGCCGGTGCCCTTGTGGTGCGGCTCCCGCTCGCCTTCGCCGCCCACCGGCTTGCCGGCCAAGCGGTCCCGGTAATTCCTGATGGCGGAGTGCAGGGCGTCGGCCCCCAGGTTGGAGCAGTGCAGCTTGTTGGGCGGCAGGCCGCCCAGGGCCGAGGCCACGTCGGCGTTGCTGATCTTCATGGCCTCTTCCAGGGTCTTGCCCTTGGCCATGGAGGTGATCATGCTGGAAACCGCGATGGCCGCGCCGCAACCAAAGGTCTTGAACTTGATGTCCTCGATGCGATCGTCCGCCACCTTGATATAGACGTTCATTATGTCCCCGCACACCGGGTTGCCGACTTCGCCGATGCCATCGGCATCCGGGATTTCTCCGACATTGCGGGGATTCTTGAAATGTTCCAAAACTATGGGGGAATAAGCCATGAGGCGCGACTCCAAACTTTTGATTAAACCAAATTATCTTTTGTTAAATAATAAGATTTGCCCGAAGATAAATCAAGGATAAGCCAAAGTAACCCGGGCAGTTATGAACTAAAGTTACTTTCGGCTGGGATAATTCCCAGGGTTTGCCCAGAGAATCGCAGATAAAACCTCGGCAAGCTCGCCGCGGCCGCCGAGCCAAATTTTTTAACCTTCTCAAGATTCTCAGGGAGCCCTGGCGTGGTATGATGATGGATAAGGTAAATCTGGCATAAATTGTATCGAATTGGGGCAAAGGCCGGAAGCGCCCGCCGCGGTGGGCAGGGGCCGCCGGATAATGAGGGGGAAGGGTGCAATTTGACTGTCCCCGGGTGCTGGCGGATTTTCCGGCTGCAAAGCTTAGGCTGCAGAACCGGGAGCCAGCCCGGCTAATTTGGGATGAACACGGTGGCACCTTCGTGCTGCGGGTGGAGGGCCTGGAGGTTTTGGAGGCCCCGGAACTCCAAGGGGAGGCGGGTATCTGGATAGAGGCCGTCCTGCCCCCGCCCTCATCCCTGACCGGCCTGATCGAGAGTTTCGCCGCACGGCATGATCTGCGCCTGGACCCGGCGCCGGCCGCGGCCGAACTCCTGGAGAACCCAATTCTGGCTGCTTGCCACCTTCCCGACCAAAACCTCTTCATCTTTTGCGAAGCATCCCGGCTCACGGCACGGCGCCGCAGCTTCCAGCGCCTGGAACTGCGGGTCAGCGGCGCCTTCCAGACCCTTCGGCTCTTAAGCCGGCGAATGGACCTCGTCATCCACCTGAGCATGGCGTCCAGCTCCCGGCTGCTGGCAAGTCTGCTGGCTTGGAGCCGGAACGGGACCTAGAAAATGGGCCCGGTTAAGGAAAGGGCCAGGGGGGTTCCCCAGGCGAGCCCTCGAAGGGCACGGGCGGAAAAATAGTTTTTTTCAGAAATTTCAATATTATAATGGGCGCATTACTCCAGTCCCTGGAGGCAGTCATGGAAGAATGGAAGAACAAGCTCTATTTTAGTGATAACCTGGAGGTCCTCCGCCGGCATATCCCCATGGGTAGTATTGACCTGATCTACCTGGATCCGCCGTTCAACTCCAATGCCACTTACAACATGCTGTTCAAAGAACCTTCCGGGGAAAAATCCGCGGCTCAAATCTCCGCATTCGAAGACACCTGGAAATGGGGGACGCAAGCAGAAGAGGCCTTTGATGAAGCGGTCATGGCGGGGCCGCCGCCGTTGGCCGAATTGCTCAAAGCCCTGCGCCAGGTCCTGGGCCGCACCAATATGCTGGCCTACCTCAGCATGATGGCGGTGCGACTGGTGGAGATGCACCGGGCGCTGAAACCCAGCGGGAACCTTTTTCTGCACTGCGACCCCACCGCCAGCCACTATATCAAACTTATCCTGGACAACATCTTCAGCCCGAAAAACTTTCGCAACGAAATCATCTGGGGCCGCTCCCAACCCAAGGGCCACGCGACTACCCGTTTCTCCCGGGCCCACGACACCATCTTTTTTTACAGTAAGTCGGAAAAGTCCGTGTTTAATCCACAATTCACGGAGCACGACCCGGCTTACGTGGAGAGGTTTTACCGCTACGTGGAGCCTGAAAGCGGCAGGCGGTATCATTTAGATAATTTGGCCAACCCGAATAAAGAGAGACCAAACCTCACCTATGAGTTTCCACCCCGCAGCGGCACGGTGCGGGTCTGGCGCTGGACCCAGGAGCGGATGCTGCAAGCCTGGGCCGAAGGGCGGGTGGTGATCCCGGAAAAAGGGGAAGTGGCCCGATATAAACGTTACCTGGATGAGATGGCCGGCACCCTGGTAAAAGACATCTGGTACGACATCGAACATTTACACGGCTCGCACCATGAATATCTGGGCTACCAGACCCAGAAACCGGAAGCTCTGCTGGAACGCATCATCCGGGCCGGGAGCAACGAAGGGGATGTGGTCCTGGACCCCTTCTGCGCCTGCGGCACCGCGGTGGCGGTGGCCGAGCACCTCAAACGCCGCTGGATCGGCATCGACGTCACTTATCTGGCCATCGACCTCATCCGGCAGAGGCTGCAAGATTCCTTCAAAGGCGAGCTCGCCCGTTACGAAGAAATTGGCATCCCTCAGGACCTTCCCGGGGCCGCTAAGTTGTTCCAGCTCAACCCTTTTCAATTTGAATGTTGGGCCCTGGCCACGGTGGGGGCCCGCAGCGCCCGGGACAAGAGAGGCGCGGACCGGGGCATTGACGGAATCATGATCTTGCGGGATGAATATAACGGCGCATATCAGAAAATTATCCTGCAGGTGAAAGGCGGTCAGGCCTCAGTCTCCCAAATCAGGGATTTGAAGGGAGTTTTGGACCGGGAAAAGGCGAAGATCGGTGTGTTTCTCACGCTTAAACAACCCACGCGGCAGATGCGGGAAGAGGCCGCCGCGGCGGGCTCCTTCATAGATCCTGCATTCCCGGAGCGACGTTTCCCACGTCTTCAAATTCTCACCATTGAAGAGATTTTTGCCGGCGAGAAGATCAAGTTTCCCACCTGGTGGTCTCCAGACACCTTTAAGAAGTCCGCCCGGCGGCGAAAAACCAACCCGGAAGAATCACAAAATAATTTGCTGAAAGAATTGCAGGAGCCGTATGACCTCGACTGAGGCGGTGGGGCAAAGAGCCGGGATTAATGAAATTGGCCCTTGACCCCAATAGTGTCCGGCAAGGTTTTTGCTATGAGGCAGGCAGTAGGGATTTGTTTGAACTTAGGTATGCCCCCTATCTGAGCAATT
>JBEKDQ010000063.1:0-11483 GCA_050014275.1 Desulfobaccales bacterium
TTTTTCCCTCTTTCGCAACCGGCTGTTCACCGCGGCGATTGTCAGCAGCTTTCTCGCCTTCCTGTCTCTGTTTGCCGTGATGTTCCTGATGCCCTTCTACCTTGAGGAGTTGCGGGCGTTTCCGGTCCATCTGGCGGGCCTGTTGATGACGGCGGTGCCGCTCACCATCGGGGTGGTGGCCCCGTTAAGCGGTAGGCTTTCTGACCGTTTCGGATCACGGCTTCTCAGTTCCTCGGGCCTGGCCATCGTCTGTCTGGGACTCTGGTTTCTCAGCCGCTTGCGGTCAGAGGGTTCACTTTTTGATATCGTCTGGCCGCTGGTGGTGACCGGCTTCGGGCAAGCGCTTTTCCAACCGCCGAACAACAACGCCATTTTGAGTTCAGTGCGACCACAGTGCTTGGGAATTGCCTCCGGGTTTTTATCGACGGTGCGCGTGCTGGGCCAATCCTCCAGTGTGGCTATCTCCGGGGCAATTTTTACCTCAATGGGCGGCGCCCAGGCTGGAGCGGCGCTGAGCCAGAAATGGGGGCTTCAAACCGATCAGTTGGAAGCTGTTTTTATTCACGCCTTTCACATAACTCTGCTCACCTGCATGATCATTGCCAGTATCGGGGTGTTCACTTCACTCATGCGCGGCCCCAAAGGCAGCAGCTACCGCTGACCGCGGCCAGGGGAGGGAAATTTTTTTTATGGGAGCTGGCAAAAAGATCTTGATTGCGGTGGACGGATCTTCTTACTCACTCCAGGCCATCAAATATGTGGCTACCCTGTGCCCCGGGTCTCCGGTGGAAGTGGGTCTTCTACATGTTTTACCCATGGCGTCCGAGGAACTGCTCTGGCAGATCAACGTGGATGAAAACTTCAAGTCGAAGATCAAAGAGCAATACCAGCGCTTCAATGACAAATGCCAGCGTGCGGCTCAGAAATTCTTAGACCAGGCCAAAGAGATCCTGCTTGACTCCGGCTGCTATGTTCCGGACCTCATCATGACCATGCTGCGGCAGTGGCAATCCGGGATTGCCAGGGATATCCTAACCGAAGCGAAAAAGGGTTATGATGCCGTGGTCATTGGCAGAAGGGGGATAGGGAGGATCGAAGGCCTGATGCTGGGAAGTGTCTCGGCCCAGGTCGTGCAGGGAGTTGATTGGATCCCGGTTTGGGTCATCGGCGGGGAAGTCATTTCTGGTAAAATGTTGCTGGCCGTGGATGCTTCGCTAAATTCCCGCCAGGCGGTGATCTACGCCGCCCCATATGTAGCGCAAACCGAGGCGGAAGTCACTCTCTTGCACGTAGTGCGCAAATTCTTCCCTGGAGGGAGCCCGTATTTGACGTCGGCCGGGGTAGAAATCGAGGCGGCGCTCAATGAGAACCTGAAAGCAAAGATTCAGGGAATGTTCGATGAGTACCAAGGGCGCCTGGAGAAAGCGGGCGTGGCGCCTGAGAGGATAAGCACGAAATGCACGATTGGAAGCTATAGCCGTGCGACTGATATCCTTGGGGCAGCCAGAGACGGGAACTACGGCACCGTTATTCTGGGCAGAAGGGGAATATCGGCAGTACGCGAATTCATTCTAGGCAGGGTAACCACCAGGGTGCTGAATGGGGCCGAAGGCCTGGCCGTCTGGATTGTCCCCTGAACGCCGCGGAGTGCGCTGGCAGATGCCACCGGGAAATAACTCCCGAGGCTGCCTTGACCTGGTTGCTCATGGCGGCTGAGGCGCCAGCCGTTTCTGATCCAGGATGAGATAGGCTTTGGATAAGGCTCAGCGAGCGTTTGCTGTCGATGACAACCCAATAACGGAGGATACTAATGAAGATAATTGCCTTAGTGGGAAGTCCTCATAAAGCCACGGGAAATACTGCAAAGCTGACTCGGATCGTGCTGCAAGGGGCGGAGCAGGAAGGGGCCCATACGGAGACCATCTACCTGCCGGGAAGTTCCGTGCTCCCCTGCCTGGGCTGTGATTATTGCCATAAAAAGGGGCACTGCGCCCAGAAGGACGCTTTCCCGGAGATTCAGCAGAAGATCCATGGGGCGGATGGGTTGGTTCTCGGCAGCCCCAATTATATCTTCAGCGTCAGCGCTCAGATGAAAGCCTTTATGGACCGTTGCGCTTCTATGGTCCACTGCCTTGGCTTTTATGGAAAGTACGGGGCTTCAGTGGTAACCTCCGGCGGAGGGGACGAAGAGCCCATTGCTGAGTACCTGAACCATTTCCTGATGATTACTGGCATTCAATCGGTGGGCTCCGTCTGGGCCACCATGGGTCTAATTTTTGGAGACGGATTCCCGGAGGACCTTGTCAGTCGGGCGCTGGGTCTGGGAAAGCGGCTGGTTCAGTCCTGGCGGGATCAAGAGGCTTTTCCTGAAATCCAGGAAAAAATGGCGGCTTTCAAAGACCGCATGCGCCGGCTGATAAAATACCGCAAGGAAGAGTGGCCTTATGAATATGAATACTGGCAAAAGAATTGGGGGCTCAAATAATAACCGGGGTCGCTTCCTAAGCTCCTCTGCAAATTTAGGGCTAAGGTTTTTTCTCCGCCACCTCTTCTTTTACTACTGGCATTGGCGGCGCCTGTTCCCAGCCTCCGCCCAGGGCCTTGTAAAGGGCGATGAGGTCGGTGGAGATGTTGCTGTTGCTCTGCACCAGCGCGTTTTCAGCGGCGTAGAGCGAGTTCTGGGCGACCAGTACGTTAAGGAATTCGAGCAGTCCCTCCGTGTAAAGCTTCAACGACAGGTCAAAGGCTTTACTGTTCGCGGCGACGGAGTCTTTGAGCGACTTGTAGTGTTCTTGTTCCTTGGCAAACGCAATCAGTGCATTTTCCACGTCTTGGAATGCGCCTAACACGGTCTGGCGATAGGTGATGAAGGCCTGATCACGCAACGCTTCCTGCACCCGGATATTCGATACGATCGCACCTCCCTGGAAAATCTGCCAGGTCACCGATGGCCCAAAGGAACCGGTTTGACTTGCAACAGTCAACCAGGAATTCAGCAGGTTGCTTTGCCAGCTCACCGCGCCGGTCAGCGAAAACTTGGGGAACAGATCTGCGGTGGCGACCCCGATCTGCGCCGTGGCGGCATGCAGTTGCGCCTCGGCCTGGCGGATGTCAGGACGGCGGCGCAGCAGGTCAGACGGCAGACCGGCGGGAATCCGCGCCGGCACGCCGGGGATGTCGCCCGTCGGCGTCAACTGCTTCAGCAGGTCGGCCGGAGGCCGGGCCAGCAGTATACTCAAGGCGTAGATCGCCTGCCTCGCGGAGGTTTCGAACACTGGAATTTGGGCTTCGGTGTTTGCGACACTGGCATCGGCGTTGGCCACGTCCAGGGCGCTGGCAAACCCTGCCCCTGCTTTCTGGCGGGTGATTAGCGCCGTGTTTTGCATGGCTTTCAGATTTTTTTGCGCGGTTACTATTTGCTGTTGATAACCGCGGAGTTGAACATAGTTGAGCGCCACCTCGGCGGCGATGGTGACCTGCACGTTGCTGATGCCTTCGATGGCGGCCTGGACACCGGCGTCGGCCGATTCAACATTTCGGCGCAGCCCGCCAAAAAGGTCGATCTCCCATGCTGCATCGAAGCCCGCCTGATAGAGATTTTGGGACAGGCCCGCCGTACCCTTTGAGGGTTGGGTGGCGCCGGAGGTGGTTTCCCGAAGATATTCGGCGGAGCCGGTAATCGCCGGCCACAAACCTCCAATGGCGATGCCGCGTGCAGCGCGAGCCTGCCGCAGATTAGCCACGGCAAGTTGCAGGTTGAGGTTCGTTTTCAGGGCATCTTCGACCAGTTGAGTCAACGTAGGATCAGCGAACCGTTTCCACCATTGGGTCAGTTCGGCCGGCTGCGTGGTGGCAACGGCAGGTTGCGGCGGCGCCGGCGCCTTCGTCACGCCGGCCCAACTAGAGGGCGCCTCAGGATGCGGCGCCTGAAAATCGGGCCCGACCATGCAGCCGCTTATCGGCAACACCATGAAACCGCAGACTGCAAACAGGATCGGTACGAAAAGCAGTGGCCGGTTCGTTTTCATGAGCGCCACTTACTCATAGCGAAGCGCCTCGATGGGATCGAGCCGGGAGGCTTTATAGGCCGGGTAAAAGCCAAAGGCGATGCCGACGCTGGCCGAAACGAGCACGGCGGCGATGATCGCTCCCACCGAAACCGCCGTCGGCCAGCCCAACAATAGAGATACCAGATACGAACTGCCGCGCCCTAGCAGGATGCCCATAGTCCCGCCGAGCAGGCATAGCAGGATGGCCTCGGTCAAAAACTGGCGCAAAATGTCACCCGGCTCCGCACCGACCGCCATACGCAACCCGATCTCGCGGGTCCGTTCGGTTACCGAAACGAGCATAATGTTCATGATGCCGATGCCGCCCACCACCAGCGAGATCATGGCCACGCACAGGAGCAGTTTGGTCATCATCTCCGCCGTCGCACTCATCGTCTTGGTAATCTCGGTCATGTCACGAATGATGAAATCATCCGGATCGGAATCGCGCAGGCGGTGCCGCTGCCGGAGCAAGGCGCTGATTTGTTCGATGGCCGGGGAAATCTGATCCGCGGCAGTCGCGGCGGTCAGGATTTGATCGACGTTGGCGAATCGAATCGGTTGTGCTGTGTCGACCTGTTCCGTGGTCGATGGCACCGAATAAAGATTTTGTGCCGTCTCCGGGTAGATCGTGTTAAGCGTATTGACTTCGGCGGTACTGGCGGCGTTTATAGAGCTCTGGTTGCCGGCGGAAAGCGAGGCGGCGACCACGCGATATTTGATGGTCGTCCAGGGGGCCAAAAGGATATCGTCCTGGTCCAGGCCCATCAGGTTGGCGCCTTTCTTGTGCAACACGCCGATGACCTTGAAATCTACGTTCTTGATGCGCACATGCTTGCCGATGGGCGACTGGCCGCCAAAAAGCTCTCTGACGACAGTCTCGCCGACCAGGCACACCTTGCTCGAGTTCAGGACTTCATGGTCGGTAAAGGCTTCCCCTGCAGCCATTTCGGTCCAATCGCGTATATCGAGAAATGCAGGGGCGGTGCCATAGACGTAAGTCGGCACCCAGTTCTGATTGCCGTACACCACCTGGGCGCGGGCGCGCACGATGGGCGCCGCCCAGTCCACGGACGGGCATTCTTTCAGGATCGCCTCCACATCCTCCGGGGTCAAGGTCATCATGGCCCCGGAGCCGGTATTTACGCCGGCTATGTTCATGGCCCCCGGCAAGATCACCACAGTGTTGGCGCCCATGCTGGCCATGGTGCGCTGGATGGCCAGCTTGGCCCCATTGCCGATCTCCATCATGGTGATCACCGCGGCCACCCCGATGACAATGCCTAAGGTCGTCAGCGCGGCGCGCATGATGTTGTGGCGCAGCGCCAGAGAGGCCATCTTCAACGTACGGTACATTTTCACGGGGCGCCTCCGGCACTCGCTAACGCACCACCGCTCTCGATCAGGCCGTCCCTGATGAGGATGATACGCTGCGCATGTTGGGCGACGCCAGGATCATGGGTCACCATGATCAGCGTGATGCGGTCCATGCGGTTCAACTGCTGAAATGTCTGGAGGATTTCCTCGCTGGTGCGCGAATCGAGATTGCCGGTGGGCTCATCGGCGAAAAGCACTTGCGGATGGTTAATCAGAGAACGGGCGATGGCCACCCGCTGCTGTTCACCTCCCGAGAGTTGCGACGGCCGGTGATGCAGGCGGCCCGATAACCCGACTTTTTCGAGCAATGCGGCGGCGCGCCGCTCCATCTCGGGTTCACTGAGGTTATCCCGGCAGTACATGAGCGGCATCAGGACGTTTTCAAAAGCCGTCATGCGCGGCAGCAGGTTGAAACTCTGAAACACAAAACCGATCATGCGGTTGCGCAACCTGGCGCGTTCTTTGGCCGTCAGCCCGGAGATTTCCCGGCCGTCTAGCCAGTATTCACCCGAGGTCGGATGATCGAGGCAACCCATAATGTTCATCAAGGTGCTCTTACCGGAACCGCTGGCTCCCATCAGCGCCACGAACTCGGACCGGGCGACCTGCTGGGAAATTCCTCTGAGCACCGGCAGATCCAGTTCACCCAGGTGGTAAGTCTTGCAGATGTCGTGGAGTTCGATGAATTCCATATCCGCCATATCCCTGGCCGAGTTCAGTGTCCGCCGCCGGGAGCGGGAGGGGGTTGCCCATGCCCGCCGCGAAAGCGCCCCATTTGCGGGATGAATGGACTGGCGCCGGTACTTTCACTGCCCCCTAGCTCCCGTTTGCCTTCAGCAGTGACCACTTCCAGACCCTCGCTCAGTCCCTTGCCGCTCACTTCGGTCCAGACGCCGTCCGTCAACCCAACGTGGACATGGAGGGGCCGAACGGTATCGCCTTGGGGGACCCAGACAGTTCCGCGGGATGCAGACGCCCCGCTCCCTCTGATGTGCCCCTCCTCGTTCCCGGACGCACCGGCCGCAGTTTCGGGCGCCGAGCCTGATTCAAAGGCTTTCCGGCCGCCCCGCGGAGACCAGCGCAGCGAGGCGTTCGGCACCAGCAGCACGTTCTGACGGCGCCCGACTTCGAACTGCAGGTTTGTCGTCAGATAGGGCAGCAGTTTGCCGTCGAAGTTGTCGTAGTTGACCTCCACGGTGTAGGTGACCACGTTCTGGGACATGGTGGCATTAAGCCGAATCTTGCCGACCATGCCATGAAAAACCTGATCGCCAAAGGCGTCCACCGTGAAAGTCACCGGCTGGTCAGGGTGAATATTGCCAATGTCGGCTTCGTTAACCGAGGCCCATACCTGGATGCGCCTGAGGTCTTTGGCGATCAGGAACAGGCTGGGAGTAGTCGTGGTGGAAACGATAGTCTGGCCGATATTGACGCGGCGGTCAACGATGACGCCGGCGACCGGCGATTTGACGGTACAGTAGGCGAGGGTTTCTTCATCTTTTTTCAGTGTGGCTGCCGCCTGCGACACCGCCGCGGCCGCCTGCTCCACGCTGGCCTCGGCTAACGCCACGTTCGCCTTGGCAACCAGGTAATTTGCCTTGTATTGATCATAGGTGGTCGCCGCCAATGCCTGGGACGGTCCGAGCTTCTGGGCGCGCAGCCAGTCCGCCTCAGCCTCCCACAGCTTGGCCTGCATCTGCAGTACGTTGGCTTTGGCGTTGCTCAGGTTGGCGCGGGCCTGTTGCAACGAGGCCTTATCAATCTCGACCGCGGCCACATAGAGCGTGTCGTCTATGTGAGCCAGCACACCCCCCTGGCTCACGACCGACCCATAGTCGACGAGTTTACCGTTCACGTCCCGGCCGAAGGAAAGAATCATACCGGCAACCTGCGCGCCGATGTCTATGACCTGCTCCGGCTCCACCGTGCCGGTGGCGCTGATCGTCGCCAGCAGGTCGCCCCGCTTCACCGGGACCGTAATGTACCCGGTGGACCTGCTGCCGCCGCGGAGCAGGTATCCCAGCACTAAGAGGACGGCAATCAGCCCCCCCAGGCCGATAAGCTGGAGGCGCTTATCGAGCCGCGTCAATTTTTCAATCCCATATCTTATGGCCATGTTGGCGCAACCTCTGCATGGCCTTTTCCGACCCCCATAAAACCAGTCCCAGGAAAGGGGACGTGGGAGAGAGACAGGCAAGGTAGTTTAGGCCCGTTATGAGGGACAACCAAAATCCTGCCAATCTGGCTAGCAATTACCATTTACCATATTAACCAATTTTCGGGGAGGTATCGGCGTAGAAAAGGGTCTCCCCGAATAATTGGTGGAAGCCCTGGGACAGATTCAAGATGGCGATTGGCGGGACCGAGGAGGGTAGTGGGAATTAACAATTCTATGGTCCACCCGGGCTGTTTGCCCACCCCTCTATAAGAGAGCCGAAGGCAAATAAAGTCGGATATTCTGCAGGAAGCGAAAAGAAATTACCTCTCACCCTCAGCCCGGCGGGGATCGGGATGGGAACGACCCCAGCGGTGATGGCGCCATGAACTTTTTTTTCAGTGGCTTTTGGCGAATTTTAGGTTATATTAAAAAATTGAATTAGAAATACGAGGCGGAACGGAGTTATGAAGACAGCCATTCATCCCAAGATTCTAAAAACCACGGTGCGCTGCGCCTGTGGCAATGAGTTCGTCACCGGTTCCACCAAGGACAAGATCCGGGTGGAGATCTGTTCCAAGTGCCATCCCTTCTTCACCGGCAAGCAGAAACTGATGGATACCGCCGGCCGGGTGGAACGCTTCCGGCGCAAATATGCTCACCTGGAAAAACCAGCTGCCGAAAAGGCCGAATGAAACCGGCGGAAACCCAACTGGCGGTGGGAGGCCAGGCGGTGCTGGAGGGCGTGATGATGCGCTCCCCCCATGCCCTGGCAATTGCGGTGCGGCGTCCTGACGGCTCCATTTGCCTCAAGGATGAGCCTTACCATTCTCTGGCGGAGCGCCTCCCGGTCCTGAAGCGCCCCTTGCTGCGGGGCCCCCTGATCCTCCTGGAGGCCATGGTGACCGGGGTCCAGGCCCTCAGCTTTTCAGCCCAGGCCGCTCTGCAGGAGGAGGAAGACGACGAGCCGCCCCTGGGCTGGGTCAGCATCTCCCTCACCCTGGGGGGCGCCTTCCTGCTGGCCTTCCTCCTCTTCGGCTTCCTGCCCCACTGGCTCAGCGGTTTTGGCGGCCGTCTGCTGGGGCATTCCCTCACCCCGGCGGACCTCTCCTTCCACCTCATCGATGGCCTCATCAAGGCCTCCTTTATCATGTTATATCTCTGGGGCATCTCCTTTTTCCCTGATATCCGCCGGGTCTTCCAATATCACGGCGCCGAACACAAGTCTATCTGTACCTTTGAGTCGGGCCAGCCCCTGGAAGTGGAGTACGCCCGGCGCCACCCCACCGCTCATGCCCGCTGCGGCACCTCCTTCATCCTGGTGGTGCTTCTGGTGAGCATCTTGATCTTCGCGGTCTTCTTCCCGCTGTTTCCCGGTTTAACCCACCGCGGCCTGGCCAACAATCTTCTCCAGGTGCTCGTCAAGGTGGGCCTGATGCTCCCTATTGCCGCCATCTCTTATGAAATTATCCGCTGGGGGGGGGAACATCGGGACCATTTCCTGGCCCGCTTCCTGCTCTGGCCGGGGCTGGCCACCCAGCGCCTCACCGCCCTGGAACCGGACGATTCCCAGTTGCAAGTGGCCCTGGAAGCCTTGAAGGCGGTGGTGGTCCGGGAACAGCATCCCCAGGCCGGCGAGACCTTGGACCTGGCGTCTCATCCCTGCGCCCAATGTCAGCACTGATCCCTGACCCGGACAATATACCTGCATCCGAAAACGCCAACCGAAACCCGAAACCTGAAAACCGAAAACTTTACATTGGTCCGGCCGGCTGGGATTATCCCGACTGGCAGGGGGTGGTTTATCCCGCCGCGGTAAAGGGCGCAGGCCGCCTGGCCTTCCTGGCGACG
The DNA here is from genome assembly GCA_050014275.1 of Desulfobaccales bacterium. Lineage (GTDB taxonomy): Bacteria > Desulfobacterota > Desulfobaccia > Desulfobaccales > 0-14-0-80-60-11 > JAPLJC01. The sequence continues at coordinate 9,433 of JBEKDQ010000063.1, forward strand.
CTCTTCAACGTGGTGGAGATCAATGTCACCTTTTACCGACCCATCGCCCCTAAGGATGCGGCCCGCTGGCTGGCGGCGGTGGCGGATAATCCGGAGTTTCGCTTCACCGCCAAGCTCTGGCAGGTTTTTACCCACGAACGCCCCGGGACCGCCCCGCAATGGGACCAATTTAAAGAGGGGCTTTCGCCGCTTAAGGCCGCCGGACGCCTGGGGGCGCTCCTGGCCCAATTTCCCTATTCCTTCCATAATACTGGGGAAAACCGGAAATACCTGCTGAATCTCAAATCCCACTTAGGGGAATACCCCCTGGCGTTGGAGGTGCGGCATCGGTCCTGGCAAGAGCGGTCGGTGCGGGAGTTCTTGCAGGACGCGGGGCTCGATTTTTGCAATATTGACCAGCCCCAGGTCTCCTATCCCATGGGGGCCACCCGCTGGGTCACCGGCTCCCGGGGCTACCTGCGGTGCCATGGCCGAAGGCGGGAGGCCTGGTTCCAATTCGGGGAGGACCGCCAGGCCCGCTATGACTACCTGTACAGCCCGGAGGAACTGGCGGAGCTGGCAGACCGGGCCCGGGAGCTAATGGCCAAGGCCCCCGAGGTCTACGTCATCTTCAACAACCATCCTGCCGGCCAGGCAGTGGCCAACGCCCTGGAGCTGCTCCACCTCCTTAAACCGGCTCACCCCCCTGCCCTGCCTTCCGGCCTGGCGGCTGCCTTCCCCCGGCTCGCCAGGACCTGCCCGCCTGTGTAGCACGTTCTGGTAGCCGCAGGCTTTAGCCTGCGCTCATTTTATGGAGGATTTTCGAAAAGCTTTAGATAGTGTAATGTTTCAGGAAAACCTTAATGAAGGAACCAGCTTTATTCCCTCCCCCTGAGAGGGGGGAGAGGGTTAGAGTGGGGGTAATTATTTGTAGTGTTATCTCCAACCGTTATCACCCTCCCCCCCAACCCCCTCCCCTCTCCGGGAGGGGGATTTTAGAGCCAAGATATATGGCTATATTCCCGAAACACGATACTATCGGCTACATTTTACAGGGCTAAAGATGAAGGACATTTTTTATTAAAGGATAATCTTCGACCTGACACTGGCAAGACCCTTGATAGTGCCCTGCGGCCACGATATCAACACCCGATGGGTAGTGCTAATCCTGCCGGCAGCCGTTGATCTCTGTTATATTAATATTATCCGCATGCCCCTGAGCTGCTGGCGGCTTTGAGGATCAGACATTTTTGCCGGATTGGAGGCCCGACACCTTATGCCCCAGAAAATCTCAGCCGTTTCTCAACCACCGCCTTTTTCGAAAGTTTTGGCGCCCCCCGTTCTCGGCGCGATCCGGAGTCTGAAGGCGGACCCCCTCATCAAGCTGCTGGTGCCCCTGCTGCTGGCGCTGACTTTCTGGATAGCCTACGAATGGGGCTCGCTGGGCGCCTATTGGCAGAGGCTCAGCGGCCACGCTTACGGCTCCGTGTTGCTGGGCCTGGCCCGCGCCTATGCCCTGATGATGCTGGCCTTACAGATATTACGCACCATTTTTTGGGCCGGCTATCGCCCCTACCCGCTGGCCCAGGGTCCCTGGCCCACCCTGAGCGTCATCATCCCGGCCTATAACGAAGGGGCCATGGTGGAGAAGGCTGTGTCCCACGTGGCGGCCTCCGACTATCCGGCCGACCGCCTGGAAATCATTTGCATCGACGACGGCTCCAGGGATGATACCTGGGAATTTATCCAGCGGGCCAGCCGCAGCTTTCCCCACCTGGTCAAGGCCATCCGCTTCTCCGCCAACCGTGGCAAGAAAGAGGCCCTGTACGCCGGCTTCAGCCAGGGCCGGGGGGAGGTCTTCATTACCGTGGACTCCGACAGCGTCATCGAACCGGAGGCTCTGCGCCACCTGGTTTCCCCCCTGATGCAGGATGAGAAGATAGGGGCGGTGGCTGGCAACGTCAAGGTCTTCAACCGCCACCAGAGCCTGATGGGCAAGATGCAGGGGGTGCGCTTTATTAACCTTGACTACCTGCGGGCCGCCCAATCCTGGTATCGCACCGTGATCTGCA
>JBEKDQ010000064.1:0-11435 GCA_050014275.1 Desulfobaccales bacterium
CCCCATAGCTAAAAACCGTACTGATTCCTCCCAAAATCCAGGCTTAATTCATGATGCCGATTATGAGAATGCGCTGCGCGATTCTCACAATCGCCTATTTCAAATCACGAGAAGCTATACACACCAGTCCAAGGGAAAACTTACTCACTGTTTGCTGAAGGCGTCGATAGTGAAGGTTACTATGCCGAAATAAAGCGCTTGGCAGATGTGTTTCTCCAGCGCTGCCCTGACGAGAAAAGGCTTTTGGCCCTGTTACAGAAGGAGGGAAAGAGGTCCTTGCTTTTGGGCTCGAAAACCACGGGGGCTGATCGGGAGATCATCCAATTCGTTAAAGAGACTCTGAGGCATTCATTGTGCATCTACACCAAGAATGTTTCGAATCACCTGAAAAGCTTGCCATTTACTAAGAGGATGGATAGTACGCTTGCCACGAAGGAGGGAAAATACCACCTGTACATGCTCGAGATTGAATTAGTGAACAGAATTTACAGAGAAGAATTCAAACGCTCCGAATACAAGTTCGCCCTCATCGCCCATTGCCTTCGCGACTTCAGGCCGGGGTGCCGCTCGGAAGAGGGTGAATTCGAGGCTGTGTGCAGGGGTTGCACCGAGGACTGCTTCATTCATTTAGGTAGTGTCCTTCTCAAGAAATATGGCATCAAACCTTATATTTCTGTAGAAATGGACCAGGAGAGGCTCTTTAGAAGACTCAAGCAAGAGCACCCCAGCATCGGTGCGCTCGGAATCGCATGTATCCCGGAGCTTGCCATGGGCATGCGGCTGTGCATCCGCACAGGCATCCCACCCGTTGGGATTCCATTGAATGCAAATCGATGTGCTAGGTGGATGTCGCGGGCTCACGAGACCTCTTTCAATCTTGAACAACTTGAAGAGCTGCTTAAGTGAGCATGAGAAAATAGCTGTCACACGGGACAACTAAATCTTCTGACCCAAAAGTGTTGATAATCTCTGAATATGGGAAGTTTTTAACGCAGGGATAAGTTCTCAATCATAGCAGAAAGCCGCTATGGGGGTTATCGGCAGCATGCTTGGTTGTGGCCAGGCGATGGATAACATCTTCACCGAAAGTTTAGGGCTCTCTTTGAAATATAAGGAATTTTACCTCAAAGATTACGCATCGGTGCCTTAGGCTATGCAGGAGATCTGGTCTTACTTCCGCTTCTATAATGAAGGACTCCCGCAGAGGTCTATGAGAACTAATTCTGGATTATGCAACAAGAATTGATGGAAACTAACCTAACGCGGGAAACTCCACTCATCAAAAACACTCCTGGTCGGGGGCCAGCTTGAGCAGGTGCTTAAAGTGGCCCATTTTGATCTTGGACATGTAACGCACAATATCTGAACTGCTCAAAATCCCGATGGGTTGCTTCATGCCGGCATGGGGGTCTATGATGATCAGGTGCTCGATCTTTTTCTTGGCCATCAGGTCGATGGCCTTCTCAATGGGCCATTGGGGGTCGACTTTGATCCGGTAGGGCCGCATGGCATCTTCAGCACAATACTGCTCTAAATTCTCGCCAAAAAAGTGAATCATGTCCATGATGGAGACCAGACCCCAGACTTCCCCGCTTTCATGGAGGACCACCACCGAGCGGAAATGGTTCAGATGCATCATCTTGGCTATTTCTTTCAAGTTGTCGTCTGGGTAACAAAAGATCACCCCTTTATGCATCAGGTCGCAAATTTTCACCCCTTCTTCCATCTTTCTCAATCCATTGCCATCTTGCTGATGATATCTTCCGCATGGACCAATCCCAGGATGGCATTGCTGCCGGGACGGTCCGAGACCACGATGAGATACTCGATCTTTTTTTGGTTCATTACCCTCACGGCCTCCTTCAAGGAAGAGCTGGGGGTAATGGTTATGGTATAGGGCAGAAGGATGTCCTTGGCTCTGCCCTGCTCCAGATCTTTCTTATAACCCTTCAGCATGAGCCGGGTGGAAATAAACCCCTTGACCTCATTATTTGGGTTGGTGACCACGCAATAGCGGATGGAATTGGCCACCATGATTTGTGCCACTTCCTGGAGGTTGGTCTCCTCCGAGCAGGTGATGACTCCCCGGCGCATCAGATGCATCACTTTTTCTTCCATCTTGGTTCCCTTAAACTGAGATTATGTGACAACCTTGGCAGCCGCAGTCAAAAATGGTTTTGGGGATACCTCACCCAAAGTTTAACCCCGGAAAGGTTCCTCTTATTGGAGGCAAACTTCCTCGTGGGAGGCTATAATTTTAAATTAATCACTTTTTTTACAAATTCCAGGCATAGCTAACCAGGCAAACACTGCCCGTAATGGTAGCGCCAGGGGAAAACCGAAAGCCACTGCCCATTCCACCTTCGGTCACGATTTAAGCGACTATTTGTGATGTAGGGATTAATCAAAGAATCGCGAGTAACTTGCCAATATCTCCCCTTATCGGTGGTGGGGGAAAATTGCGGATATGATCTGGATAGTAGGTTTGAAGACTAATTGGGCCGGGGACGATCCCAGCCCCTTTTTTTTGCGCCCGAGGCCTATGGTTGGGGGGAGTTTGAGATGGAATAAATGCTAATGGCGGGATGCGCTTCGCTTTCCCCCCCTACGGGTTCTATAATTTTCCCCCGGCCTGCAAGGCGTACTTCAGGGCCAGGGCCTTTTCGGCCACGGCCATGGGGGTGGGCCCCAGGACGTGGACCTGGGCTTCCCTGCCCCAGGCGCCCTTATCGCAGATGAGGTCCGGGGGCGCCTCTCCGGGTTTCAACCCCGGAGCCCCCTGCGGTTCCAGGGTCCCGCCTGTCCGGTCCTCATCTTCTTCCGGTTCCCGGCTGGGGCCGTCGCAGGAAGTCATCCGGAGGTGCAGGGAGGGGGCCAGTTCTGTCATACCCTCCAGGTAGCGGATATTCATGGCGCTGCGCCATTCCGGGTTGCTGGCCATGGCAGTGAGGATGAGGGCGGCCAGGCGCCGGGGTGGAGAGCCGAAGGCCGGCGGGGCAGGGATGAGCACCCCCGCGGCGCTTTTTACCAAGCGGCCCGGAAAGGCGGCCACATCCCGGGTGCCTTCGGCATAGGGGGTGGCGAACGCCAGGTTGCTCATGACCTCGGGGATCAGGGGGCTGAGGTCTTCGGCTTGCAGGCGGACGGCGGCGGCCTGCAGGTCTTGCAGGACCTGGAAGCGGCTCAGGTCCCGGGCCCAGGGGGCGTAGGGGTTTACCGGACCGGCCCCCCGTCCCAGGGGCAGACCGTGCTTCAGCGCCTGGAAGGTGAGGGTGCGGGCCTCAGTTACCGCTTCCGGGAGGGAGAGGCCCCGGGCCAGGCCGGCTGCCGCGGCGCTGGCCAGCACGCAGCCGCTGCCATGGTGATTTGGGGCAGCCAGCCGGGCGCCGGCTAAGTGATAGCTATTATGGCCATCGGTGAGGACATCCACCGGTGCACCTTTCAGGTGGCCACCCTTGGCCAGGACCCAGCGGGGACCCAGGGCTTGCAGCCGCCGGGCAGCCTCTTCCAGGTCCCGGGGGGTCTTAATCTCCAGGCCGGTGAGGCGGGCGGCCTCCGGTGCATTGGGGGTCAGGAGGAAGGTTATTGGGAAGAGCTCTTCCTGCATAGCGACGATGCCGGTTTCTTCCAACAGCGGGAAGCCGCCGCCCGCGGCCAGTACCGGGTCCAGCACAACCGGCGCCGGGCCCAGCCTTTTTAAGGAAGCGGCCACGGTGGCGACGATGGCCGCGGTGGCCAGCATGCCCAGCTTCACCGCGGCCACCGGGAAGTCGCTGATTACCGCCTCCAGTTGGGCCGCCACCACATCCGGGGCCACCGCATGCACCGCCCGGACCCCCTGGCTGTTCTGGATGGTCAAGGCGGTGGCCACCGTCAGTCCATAAACGCCTGACAGGGTGGCCACCTTCAGATCTTGCTGCAAGCCGGCGCCTCCCCCCGGATCGGAACCGGCGATAATCAGGACGGTCTTCATGCTAGTCTCCCTGATCCGAACTCCTAAGGTCCTGATTCACAGGCCGGAGGCCTGTGCCACTAAAGGCGTTTTGATCGAAAGCTTTATCCTGCGCCGCACAAGCGAGACGCCTGTGCCACCGATTCTTCACAACTTTTCCAGGCAGTCCCCTAGGGCGGCCTGCGGCCGCCCAAACTCGGCGGGCACAGCCCGCCCCAGGAGTCCGACACCGGCTGGAGGCCTTTGCCACTAAAGGTGCTTTGATCGAAAGCTTTATCCTGCGCCGCACAGGCGAGACGCCTGTGCCACCAAATTCTTCACAACTTTTCTGAGCAGTCATTCATGAGCCTTCGGCCCACCCATAAATTATGAAAAGACCGGTGGGGCAGGCATCTCGCCCGCCGCTCAGTCCGCACAGGTTTGTTTCGAGGGACGCCTGTGCCACCAAATTCTTCACAACTTTTCTGAGCAGTCATTCATGAGCCTTCGGCTCACTCCAAAAAAAAGAAAAAGTAATTCCAGCATTTACTCTCGACCTGGAACTTGGAACTTTGAACCTTGAACTTTTCTAATGCAAATACGCATACTTAATGGTGCGCAGTGCGCACCCTACATAAAGACAATTCGTAACGGAAAACGGTAAACGGAAAACAGTCTTCTAAACCCGGAAACGTCCGGCGGCTGTATGCGCACGGCCGCCCCGGCGGCGGCTACCGGGCGGCCTCCAGGCAGCACCCCAGGGCGCCGATGTATTGGGGGTATGGCGGCACTAGCACCTGAAAAGAGTCCTGTTCCTGAAGGAAATTGATTACCGCCCGGTTACGGGCTACCCCGCCGACGCACACCAGGGTAGGACAGCGGTAGCGGCGCACCATCGACAAGGCCCGCCTGGCCACCGAGGCGTTAACGCCCGCGGCGATGCGGGCCGGCTCCACCCCCTCCAGGAGGTGTCCCACCAGTTCGCTTTCTCCGAAGATGGCGCAGGTCTGGGAAATCTCCACCGGGTCCCGCCGGGCCGCGGCGAATTGCGCTAAGGGCATCTTCAGGAAGCGGGCCATGTTCTCCAGGTAGCGTCCGGTACCCGCGGCGCAGCGGTCGTTGGAGAGGAAGTCGAACACCCGCCCGTCCCGGACGTAAAGCACCTTGGTGTCCTGGCCCCCCACCTCCAGCAGGATAAAGTGGTCCAGGCCCGTTTGCTGGCGGGCTCCCAGAAAATGGGCCCGAATCTCGGTGATGGCCGGGAATATTTGCTGCAGGAGATTCTTGCCGTAGCCGGTGACCACCAGAGCGGCCGGCTCCGGGAGCCCCAGCCGCGGCCAATCGATGGACAGACGGCGCCTCCCCCGGAGGAGATAATCCCGGTAAAAGATGATGGCGTCCAGGCGGCGGCGTCTCCATACTCCCCCCTGGTCCAGATAAACCAGCTTCACATACCGGCTGCCGAAGTCCAGACCGCAGGTGGAAAGGCCAGGTTCAGGGGAGGAGGGCCGGGGAGCGAAGCTCCCTGACCTCCTGGCCTCCTCCCCCGGAAATTCATTAGGGCCGCAAGACATCGACAAAGGCCTCCAGGCGCATCCGGGTGCGGGAATCCAGGGAAGCGGGGCGGTCCCCCTCAATGGTCAGGATGGGCAGGTTTAGGCGCTCCCGGATGGTTTGGTCGAACATCTGGCGGAAGCAGAAGCTCTGGGTATAGTGCACCAGGCCGTCCAGACGCCGGGTGCGCACCGCGGCTGAAAGGTCCGCCAGACGTCCGGCGATCTCGTAGGGATAGGTATAATGAAAGTATTGCTCAGCCAGGTCCGGGCCGGCATGGGGCATGCTGAATTGCCGGGGAAATTCGTGGAATACCACTCCGGCCCCCAATTCCTCCAGGTAGTCCCACACGTCGGTAAAGATGGGAGGGATGCCGGCAAAGCCCAAACGCACCGGGTAATCCCGGGGCCGGCGTTGTTCCGCCTGTTGCAGAAAAGCGCTGATCCTGAGTTCGAAGGCCGTAGGGTCCGAGGCAAAATCGGTGCTGGCGATCAGAAGCTGAAAATTCTCCTTGCCGCTCACCCGGCCGGACTCCCAGTTGAGGCGGTCCAGGCGCTTCAGTTGACGCCGCAAAGGCGCCAGCCTTTCCTGAACCTGGGCCACCCGAGCCTCGCTGGCGCCCAGGCGGCTCCTCAGGTTGCCGATCTCCCCGGCCAGTTGCTCCCGGTTCCGGGGATAGGGAAATTTGAAGTGGATCACCTGGCGGCCTTCAGCCTCCAGGATCTCCCCCAGGGCCTGGGTATAGGAGCAATCACCCTGGCAGGCGACGATGACCGTGGCGATCTCGGGGTGGTGCTGCAAGGCGGCGTAGATTCCCTTGATCCAGGTACAGATGGTGCGGGGGAAGCCGGCGGCTTCGGCCTCGGCCGCCAGGGCCCGGGCCCCGGGGTCGGCGATGAACAAATTATTCAGGTCCACCGGTGTCAGGCCGGCGGCCAGCACCACTTCCACCGGAATGGTAGTGGTGAAGCCAACCCTGGCGCCGGGAGGGGGCGATTTAATGGAGGTCATTTTTATTGGCCGCGGCAACGGTAGGCCTGCTCAATATCCTCAAAGGCGGGTAAGCCGGTCCACATTTGGTAGTTCTTCTATCTCAGCTTTCAGCTTTTTGCTGAATGAGGTTTTTTTTTAATCCTAATAGTTTCTTTGTTGGCTCTTTGCCAAACCTTGGTTTGTTGAAATCCCTCATTACCTTTTGCTTTTGGTCTCTTGCCTTTAGCTGGCAGCTGATAGCTGACGGCTTCCTTTTAATCTGTCAGGTAATAAGATCATCTCCGCCTATCTTCCGGCCTTTGCCAAACGCTGAAGGCTGACCGCGATCACCCCCGGCTGCCGAAGATGGCGGCGCCCACCCGCACCAGGGTGGCCCCTTCTGCCACCGCCACCTCGAAATCCCCGGACATGCCCATGGACAGCTCCGGCAAGGGTTGTCCGCAGTACGCTTCCAGGCGGTCGCGCAGCTCCCGCAAGGTCCGGAAATAGGGGCGCACCGCCTCGGGGTCGGCCAACCAGGGGGGCAGGGCCATCAAGCCCAGCACCCGCAAATGCGGCAACTGCCCGAACTCCCGGAGCAACCCCGGGACCGTTTCCGGAGCGGCCCCGGATTTGGAGGCTTCACCCGCCAGATTAACCTGGATGAGGATTTTTTGTATGCCGCCCATGGAGGCTGCTGCGGAATCTAAGGCTTGGGCCAGCTTCAGGCGGTCCACCCCGTGGATCACCTCGAAGAGGGCCACCGCGGCTTTGGCCTTGTTGCTCTGCAAATGTCCGATAAAGTGCCAGCTAAGCGCCGGACCCAGGACGGCGATCTTGGACCGGGCCTCCTGGAGGTAATTTTCGCCAAACAGGAGCTGGCCCGCGGCCACAGCGGCGCGGATATGCTCCAGGGGCACCGTCTTGCTCACTGCCAACAGGCGCACCAGGGCCGGGTCCCGGCCGGCCCCCCGGGCCGCAGCCGCGATGCGGCCTCTCACCTCCTCCAGGTTCTGGGCGATGCGGCTCACGGCTGGCTCATCACTGGGCAAATGGGATAAGGCATCCATCCTGTAAGAAATCCATTGATTTTTTTAATTTTTGGCCCATCCGGTCTTATGCCTAGTGTTGTGCTTCGTAAATAGCATGGCATTAATCAAGTGAAAACCTAAGTTCCAAGGGTATTAAAGTCCCCCTTTGGAAAAGGGGGATTTAGGCAGTAGTGTCCCTGCCCCCCTTTTTCAAACGGGGGGTTAAAAAAACCGTAGTTTGAAATGTCATAGCAATTATGAAACTAGAATTAATCAAATTTTTTGATTCGGTTTTCGGTTTTGGCTGAAGGCTGAAAGCTGTCAGCTATTGGCTATCTTTCCTCAATATCCCCTTCTTCCAGTCCGAATACCCGGAGGGTATTTTTCCAGGTGGCCTGGGCCGCCTCCTCCAGGGTGAGGTTCCGAACCTCCGCCAGCTGTCGGGCCGTGGCGATCACGTAAGCAGGCTCATTACGCTGGCCCCGCCAGGGTTGCGGAGGCAGATAGGGGCAATCGGTCTCCACCAGGAGCCGGTCCAGGGGCGCCATCTTGGCCACCTCCCGCAGATGCCCGGCCTTGGGGTAGGTGAGGGTGCCGGAAAAGGAGAGGCTAAGCCCCAGGTCCAGGAAAGCCGCGGCCTCCTCCCGGCTCCCCCCGAAGCAATGCATGACCCCGCCCCAGAGGCGGCTCCGGTATTCCCGGAGAATCTTCAGAGTTACCTCCGTGGCCTCCCGGGTGTGGATGATCACCGGTTTTTTAAGGGCCTGAGCCAGTTCCAGTTGGCGGCGGAACCACTGTTCCTGGGCCTCTGCCGGCGAGCGGCGGCGGTAGAAATCGAGGCCGATTTCGCCGATGGCCACCACCCGGGGCAGGACCGCCAGGGAGGCCAGGATTTCCAGATCCATTTCGGTCATGGCTCCCGCCCCATGGGGGTGGACCCCCAGGGCTGCCACCACCCCGGGAAATTTCCCGGCGGTACGCAGCACCAGGGGGGCGTCCCCCAAGCCGGTGGCCACGTTGATCAGCAGAGCCACCCCGGCTTTCCGGGCCCGGCGCACCACCTCGGTCTGGTCGTGCTGGAACTCTTCCAGGTCCAGGTGGGCGTGAGAGTCGGCCAAACGCAGGGGTATATGTTTTAAGCTTATGGACGAATCCTCCCTGCCATGGTAAAATACCTGATATTAACCAGGTCTGCAAGGAGCGCCGGTGTTCACCTGGTTCTCAAGTCTTTTTTGGATTACGATCTGCTGGGTTTGCCTGTTGGCCCCTGCGAACCTGGGGGCAGCCGGCCTCACCCATACCGCGCCCCAATGGCAGACCTTAGGCCGGGGTCTCAGTTTCACCCGGGTGGAGGTTATCCGGGAAGGCGAGAACCGCGAGGTGGTGACCTCCCTGACGGTGGTGAAGATCGACCCGGCCAGTAACGCCTTCCGGGTCTTTCACCATGCCCCACAGAGCATTACTGCCTGGCAGCAGGAACTGCAGGCCCCCATCGTCTTCAACGCCAGCTACTATGGACCCGAATACCAACCGGTGGGTCTGATCATTGCCGATGGCAAGGCCATCGGGCCCGCTAATAACCGCCAGATGCGCGGCATGTTCGTAGCGGAACCCAAAGGTATCTCCCCGGATCTCCCCCGGGCCACTATCCTGGACCTCCTGGCCACCCCGGTCAATCCCAAGAACCTGCCCTGGACCCAGGGGGTGCAATCCTTTCCCCTGCTGCTGGACTACAAAGGGAACATCCGGGTGGGGGACAGCGATAAAAAGTCCAATCGCACGGTGATCGCCACTGACCGGGTGGGTAATATCCTGGTCTTCAACACCTCCAACCGCTATTTCACCTTGCGGGAGATGGCCCAATTCCTCAAGGCCAGCAAATTCGAGATCGACTCCGCCATGAATCTGGATGGCGGTAGCGAAGCCCAACTGTTGATCAAGACCAAGAACTTTGAATATTTTTCCCCGCCAGCGTGGGAAAACCCCATCGGCAGCCTTCTGGACCGGGAGAGCTCCTTTTTGCCCACCGTGGTGGGGGTATTCCCTCGTAAGGACTGATCTTCATGGCCGCTTACCTTATCCTCGGGGCCGGGAAATTCGGCTGCCTGGCCCTGGAAAGATTGGCCCGCCAGGATGCCGCGGCTACCTTTCTGGTGGTGGATCGCCAGCCGGAGGCCCTGGCCGCGGCCCTGGCCTTGGGTATACCTCGGGTGACAGGGATGGCCGCGGAGGCCGTCACCTTTCTGGCCACCAACCTCGGGGAAGATTCTCCCTGGGACTGGCTCATCCCCATGGTGCCGGAACACCTGACCTGGGCCTGGCTGTTGGCCGGCCCCCTGCAGGGATGGGAGCCGGCGGCGGCGCCGGCAAGCCTGGGAGATCTGGCGCCTTTGGCTTTGCGAGGCCCGGAGGGCCAGTGGTATTTGAGCCGGGCCACCCATTGCTGCCCGGATGATTGCCCCGAGCCGGAGTCGCTCTGCCCAGTGAGCCGGGAACCTCGGAAGGTGTCCCTGTCCGCCGAGCTGGCGGCCGTAAGTTTGCCCGGCTTTGTTATCAAGGTGGTGGCCAGCCGGCAACTGGCTCCCGGAGTGGGTGGTTACCCGCCCCGGGCCTTGCTGGCCCTGGCCCGGGACCTGGCCGGCCAGGGCGGCCGGACCTTGATCGCCACCGCCTGCCGCTGCCACGGGGTGGTGCACGGGCTAAAAGGCCCCGCACCCGTAAGGCTGACCCCGGTGTCCCCTCTCTCGTGAGAAAACGAAAGTGAAGATTTTTTATAGGTGGGCGGCAGCCAATAGTGTCCGGCAAGGTTTTTGCGTATGTGCAAGAAACCGCGGCAATAACAAATATAGCCGTAGGCTTTTCTCTGAAAAAAACGTTACTCTGCGCCGAGGAGAATAGATGGTCCTCCGCCAGATAAAGTTTGCATTATGCCGTAACCAGGTTCCCTAAAACTCCCTCTCCCCTGAGAGGGGAGAGGCTGGGGTGAGGGGTGGCTCAGTTCCAAGCAGAGCGCCAGGGCCTTTGCGAAAACGCCTGACTGATGCCGAAAGGCTGCTGTGGCGTCATTTGCGGAATCGGGAAATTGACGGCTGGAAATTCCGGCGGCAACATCATGTTGGTTCCTTATATTGTCGATTTTATCTGCGTAGAGAAAAACCTTGTCATTGAAGTTGATGGCGGGCCACATGCCGAAAATGAGGAACAAGATATTCAGTGTTCGGCATACTTAAATAGGATGGGTTACCGGGTCTTTCGATTTTGGAATAATCAGGTCATGCAGGAAACAGAGGCGGTTCTGGAAGCGATTTTGGCGATTTTAGCGAACACCGACCAGAATTCCCCCTCACCCCAACCCTCTCCCCCTCGAGGGGGAGAGGGAGAAGTTATAATCGCGGCCAATCATGTCCCGGGAAAAAGTACGGGATTGGCAGATCACAAATGATCACGGTCATGCGGTAAAACGGGGAATTGCTACCGGAACTACTGGGCGGCAGCCTTTTAGCAATTTTTGCATTTTTTGCAAGGCCTGGCCCAGGCTGGAAGGGCCTGCGAAAGCCTGGAATTTATCCTGGCAATATTGGTTAATAACTTTCAGCTTTCAGCCAAAACAGAAAACAGAAAACAGAAAAGAAAACATTTGACCATGAGTGGCTTTGATCAATCCGGGGTCTTGGGCGCCTCGCCGCGAATGCGGGAGATCTTCCACTTGCTGGAGCTGGTGTCGCCCTCGGATGCCAACGTCCTGCTGTTGGGTGAGACCGGCACCGGCAAGGAGCTGGTGGCCCGGGCCATCCATCGCAACAGCCCTAGGGCCGCCGGACCCTTCGTGGTGGTCAACTGCGCCGCTTTGCCCGAAACCCTGATGGAGTCCGAACTCTTCGGCCATGAACGGGGGGCCTTCACCGGGGCTGTCAGCCGCCAGGAGGGCCGTTTCCTCCTGGCCCACC
>JBEKDQ010000065.1:0-11368 GCA_050014275.1 Desulfobaccales bacterium
GGGAAATCCCGGGAGACTCATTAACCCCCAGTATAAGAGGAGCAAGCCCCCGGTCAGCAGCGCCTGCACCCGCCAGCGGGTGTGGATCAAAATAATCGACAGCGGCAGATAAACCAGAGCAATGCGTTGCAGCACCCCCGGAATTCGCAGGTTGGCCAGGGAAAAGAAGTACACCTCGGCGCCGGGAGGCGGGGAGAGAAAGATCGCCCAGATGCTCTTTTGGGTCTCTGCGGGTGGGCAGATGACCTGAAAAAGCCAGCCGAAGATGAGACCGCTGCCGGTGAGCAACCCCAGAAAAAAGAGGACCGCGGTACGCACCAGGATATGTCGGTACCGCGCCAGGGTTTCCTCAGTGTTGGCCCGTTTTTCCAGGGAAAAATCCGAGGAGACGCCGACGATGAAAATGAAGAACGGAAAGATGAGGTCGGCGAAGTTGCAGCCATTCCATTCGGCATGGGTCAACCGCAGGACGCGGAAGCTGTCGCTCCAATAGGCCAGGTTGTTGACCAGGATCATCGCGGCGATGGTCACCCCGCGAAAGATATCCAAGGATAATAGCCGCTCAGGAACCTGGACCTTCATATCTGCTTACCGGAACTGACGGGCATTCTGACGCCAGCCGCCGGGTCGCCCGCCGGCCGCGGCGAAGATACTGGGCGTTATTCCCCGGGAGCTCAGGAGAGCAGGCTAAGAGAGGGAGGGGCCGGTGGAGAAAATTCTATCAAATTATATAAGTATCAGCCGGCGTTTGTCCAGGAGGCGGTCAGTCTCTATTCCCCGCCGCCGCCGCTGCTGAAACCGCCCTTGGGATAGACGTTGCGGGGGTTCCAAAACATCCAACCGCTGGAGCCGAATTTATCCGCCGCCTCGATCTGGGTCTGAATCCGCTCCTCCCCGAAGTCGCCGCCGTGGAAGGCATAGTCGCGAAAGGCCTGCAGCCAGGGGCGGAAGCGCAGGGGCGAAACCCCGGTGCGCTCTTGGGCCCGCTTCAGCGACAGGTAGACGATTTCATAAGGATGCTGGACCGGATTGCGATAGTTGGGAATCCCCGCTTGATAGCCGGAGGGATAGAGCATGGGGCAGACCACGTCCACCGCATTGAGGGCCTCGCCGACCTGCTGCCCGATGCCGGTATCGTCCAGGTTCCACAGGACGTAGCCGAAGATATCGGCGGCCACCATGACGTTGTAAGGGGCCAGGGCCTCATGGGCCGTTTTCAGGAAGCCGGTGATGGCCCGGGTACGGTTTGCCATGGTGTTCGGCTGGTTAAAGGCCACTGCCTTGTTGTCGGGGCAGCGGACATAATCGAATTGGATCTCGTCGAAACCCTGCTCCGCGGCGATTTTGGCGATGGCGATGTTGTAATTCCAAACCTCTTTATTGAAGGGATCGGTCCAGCGCAGCCTCTCCCGGTCGCGGAACACTCCACCGCCCTTGGTCTTGACGGCCCACTGCGGCCTGGCGGCGGCCAGGGGATCGTCCTTGAATACCACGATGCGGGCGATGAGATAGAGGCCTTTCTCCTTGAAGCTCGCCAGCAGCCCTTTATAATCCTTGAAGAGGATGGTCTTCTGGGCCCCGGCCTCTTCGGCCAGGGGCAGGTCCACCTGGAAGGGGATGAAACCCTTATCACCCTTGACGTCCAGGACCAGGGCGTTCATCCGGTTCTTCTCAATGGTTTCCAGGGCGGCTTCACGCAAACTCTTGCTGGCGGTGCCGTAAACCGAGAGATATAGCGCTTTCACCCTGAAGGGGGTAAGGGGGATCTCCGGGGCGGGGCCGCCCAGCTCCGAGGTGGACATCTCTCGCCGGGCATAACCCGGGGCTCGCAGTTTCAGGGTCTCGCCACTGCCTTCCAGGCGAAAGCCGCCGTCCGTGCCGGTGCGGACCACCTCCGCACCCAGGGTGACCAGAGCGCCTTCGACCGGCTCCTTGGTCTGGGCGTTCACCACCTTGCCGATATAGGCGGCCTGGGCCGCGACCGCCGGGAGCACGGCCCCCAGCAGGATTAGCAAGCCGATGGTCAGTCTCTTCATCTTTCCCCTTGAGCCTGTCCACTCTAACATGCGGAACAAGCCTAATTTTTCTAAAAAGCTGCCATAAGGCAGGTGCGCTGAGGGCACGCGCGACCCTTGCAGGCGACGCGCCCTGGCTTCAGGCAGGGGCAGGCGCCGTCATTCCATCCCGTTGGCTTCGGTCATTTTACTTCAGGCAACCCCGGGTGTCCGCCTTAATTGCCGCTACCTGCAAATCCGCCCGGGCCTGAAATTGAGGACTGTCCGACCGCAGTCCCTGGCCCCCCCCTCAGCATCCGAGAACGGTAAGAAGGGCGAGAAGACATAAAAAGAAGCCGATTCTATTAATCATGGTTTTTCCTTTATTATAGTTGTCAACTTTCAGCGGTCAATTTTCAGCTTTCCGGGAAAGCTTTCTGCCAGTTTATAGATATCCAAGCTAATTGACGCCCTTTTGCCAAACTTTTGTTTGTTGCAATCATTCATTAGCTTTTTCTTTTAGTCTTTATGCCTCTAATGTGATGCTTCATAATTGCTTAAGACATTTCAAACTACGCTTTTTTAACCCTCCCTTTGAAAAAAGGGGAGGCAGGGGGGATTTAAAATAACCTCCTGAAATCCCAGTAATTCACAGGAAGTGGTGGTTAAAACCGACGGTTGGCAAGGTTATAGCTTTCTGGATAGTTCGCCGCGCCGTCATCAATGGATCGTTCCCGGTTCGGGTAAAGAGGAGGCTAAGGTCCTGCCTTGGGTCCATACCGTGATCACCAATATCAAGGGCAATATTCGTGGTGTGCATCATGGCGTCAGTCCAAAGCACTTGCCCCGTTACCTGGCGGAATTCTGTTACCGCTTCAACCGTCGATTCTGGGAACCGCAAATGTTTAACCGGATGCTTCATGCTTGCTTGAATTCCTCGAGCATTACATTCTCGGAGCTAAGGCCATAAGCATTTTCCATGAATTGATTAGGTAGCGGGCATGCCTAAGTTCAGACAATTCTCTACTGCCTGCCTCACAAAAACCCTGCCGGACACTGCTAAAAAAAGCCTAAATCCCTCTTTTCCAAAGGGGGACTTTAATACCCTTGGAACTTAGGTTTTTACTTGATTTAATGCCATACTATTTACGAAGCACAACACTAGCTAACAACTTCTTTACGGCCTCACTCCGTTAAAACGACATGGTCTTATGCACTCCTTTTGGTTCCGCGGCCCGA
Organism: Desulfobaccales bacterium; assembly: GCA_050014275.1. Taxonomy (GTDB): domain Bacteria; phylum Desulfobacterota; class Desulfobaccia; order Desulfobaccales; family 0-14-0-80-60-11; genus JAPLJC01. The sequence continues at coordinate 3,234 of JBEKDQ010000065.1, forward strand.
CCGCTGGCGATGGCGGCAAAACCCTTGACGTCGTCGCTGTTTTCCATCAGGTAGCGGGGCTGCTCCATGATTTTTTCGGACTTTGAGGCATTCCGGCGATCAATGCTGAAGGCCGCCACGTACCCGGCCTTCTGGGCCTCCGCTTCCAGATAGTCGTCATAGATGCCGAAGGGCCAGGCCAGCAGGTCTACATTGATGCCGAGTCGCTGGTCCAAAACCTTTTTGGACTTGACGAGTTGAGTTTCCACCAGCTTCTGGTATTCGGCTGGTTTGAGCTTTTTCTTTTCCCGCTTGAAATTGGGGTGCCAGAAGGTATGGCACTGCACATCGAAGAGGCCGGTCTGCTGCAGTTCTTTCACCTGATCATAGGTCAGGGCATAGGAGGCATTAGACAGGCAAGACGGGTAGAGAAACAGGGTCACCGGAATATTATACTTCCGGACGATGGGCAGCATCTCGGTATAGACCGATTTGTGGCCGTCATCCGCGGTGATCACTACCGACTTGGGGGCCGGCGCCGGGCCCTTGCCCAGGAGATAATTAACCAGGGTCCGCAGCGGAATGACGGTATAGCCGTTATCCTTGAGCCACTGCATCTGCGCTTCGAACACCTTGGTGGTTACGGTCATGCTGTCAGCCCTCGTCGGACCGAACCGGTGATAGGCCAGGATGGGCACGCTGACTTCATCAGCCGCCATCCCGGCCCCGCCGCTGAGGCCCAGGACCAGCAAAATGATGCCGAGCAACGGAGGGATACGAAGGGTCATCTTCATCATGCAAGTCTCCATTAACCTTATAGTCTAAGGTAGGCGGTGTGGGTAGTTGCCGCCGCCAGGCCGATGGGCCTGGCCCGCACTGTTGGGATGTAGGGCTCGGCTAGCCTTTCCACTTTGATACCAGACGTTTCTCGCAACTGCGGGAGCACGACCTGCACCGGCAATCGACATAGGTAAGCCCTCGCGGGCTTTCTTTGTCACACCACCGGGCGTACGGGTCCGTACCCCGGCGGTTCGGATGGTTAAGCTATCTCCCCGGTGCTAACCTCGGGAGGCCAAGCGAGATAAAATAGGTGTTGGGCCGGGCTGCGGCTGAGCCGCCACGGGCCGTGGGCGCTGCCGGCCGTTTGGGCCGCCAGGTCACGTCTCACCCCGAGCGGATGTAAAGCCGCAAATCGGCTCCGGCCTCGCTGCCATTCCTTCAGACCCCGCCTCACGACGACGCCCTTGCGCTTCGCTAACCCTTCACCTCCATCAGGTTGGGTAGAGGACTTTCACCTCCAAGCTGCTGTACATGCTCGGCACACAATGCAGGGGCGGGTCGCAAACCCGCCCCGCCGATGGCTAGTTGGCTTTATGTTATTAATATCGGCATATTCTTCCCCCAAGTCAACATCTTATTCCCGGCCCGGAAAATTAAAATCTTCAACTTTTTTGGGTAATATTGACATTTGTGTAAAAGCCCCCTAACATGTTCAGTGAGGAGTAAGGCTTAACCCAGTTAATTCTTAATTAATTCCCCACCAACCATCTTCTTGCCGAACCAAACAGATGAGGTGGACATGGGCATTTCCCGCAGGACTTTTATTAAGGGCTTGGGGAGCGGGCTTACCGCCCTGGGCCTCTCGGACGTCATCTTGTGGCGCCCCGGGTGGGCCGGATTGGTGGCGCCCGCCAAAATCACCACGGCCACCGTCACTACTTCCATCTGTCCCTATTGTGGGGTGGGCTGCGGCCTGGTGGCTTACACCAAGAATGGCAAGCTGGTGGATGTGGAAGGCGACGCGGACCATCCCATCAACCAGGGGACCCTGTGCAGCAAAGGGCAGGCGGTCTTCGAAGTGGTCACCAGCCCCCGTCGTTTGCAGAATGTGCGCTATCGGGCCCCGGGCAGCGACCGCTGGGAGGAAAAGGACCTGGATTGGGCCATGCAGACCCTGGCGCAGCGGGTCAAGGCGACCCGGGACGCCGGCTTCAGCGCCAAGTCCGACGGGGTGACGGTGAACCGCACCGAGGCGCTGGCCTCCATCGGCGGGGCCGCCATTAATAACGAGGAGTGTTATCTCCTGGCCAAGCTGACCCGGGCGCTGGGGATCGTTTATCTGGAGCACCAGGCCCGCCTCTGACACTCCTCCACGGTGGCCTCGTTGGGGCCCACGTTTGGCCGCGGCGCCATGACCAATCACTGGAACGACCTGGCCAACAGTGATTGCCTGATGATCATCGGCTGTAATCCCGCCGAGAACCATCCCATTAGCTTCAAGTGGATCACCAAGGCCCAGGAACGAGGGGCCAAACTCATAGTGGCGGATCCCCGCTTTACCCGCTCCGCCGCCAAGGCCGACCTCTATGTGCGTCTGCGACCCGGCACGGATATCGCCTTGATGGGCGGCCTCATCAATTACGTCCTGGAAAATAACCTGTTCCACAGGGATTATGTGGTCAACTATACCAATGCCGCCTTTCTGATTAACCAGGACTTTGCCTTTCACGACGGCCTGTTTTCCGGTTACCAAAAAGAGAAACACGCCTATGATCCCGCCACCTGGGATTATGTGACCGACCTCGAGGGAAAGCCGGCCACCGACCCCAGCTTGAACTCGCCCAATTGCGTCTTTCAGCTCCTGAAGGCCCATTTCGCCCGCTATACCCCGGGGATGGTGGAGGCAGCCACCGGAGTGCCCCGCGAACAGTTTCTGAAGCTGGCGGCAACTTACACGGCGACCGGCCAGCCCGGGAAATCCGGCGCCCTCCTCTACGCCATGGGGGGCACCCAGCACTCCACCGGAGTACAGATCATCCGGGGGTATTGCATCCTCCAGCTGCTCCTGGGCAACATGGGGATCTCCGGGGGCGGCATCAACGCCCTGCGGGGGGAGAATAACGTCCAGGGCTCCACGGACATGGCCCTGCTCTTCGACCTGCTCCCCGGCTACCTGGGCGCCCCCATGGAAGCGGCCCATCCCACCCTGAAGGATTATCTGGAAAAAGAGACCCCCAAGGCTGGCTTTTGGATCAACAAACCCAAGTACCTGGTGAGCCTCCTCAAGGCCTATTGGGGCGAGGCGGCCCAAAAGGAGAACGACTTTGCCTACGACTACCTCCCCAAGGCCGGCAAAGGCTTTCAGGGAGCTGGTTACTCCTGGATTCCGCTGTTCGAGGCCATGGGCGCCGGCGCCATCAAAGGGCTGCTGTGCTGGGGCATGAACCCGGCGGTGAGCTCTGCCAACCTAAACCAGACCTATCAGGCTCTGGCCCGGCTGGAATGGCTGGCGGCCTTCGACCTTTGGGAGACGGACACCTCGGTCTTCTGGAAACGGCCCGGGGTCGATCCCAAAACAGTCAAAACCGAGGTCTTCCTGTTCCCGGCAGTCGACGCCCTGGAGAAGGAAGGCGGCGTCACCAATAGCGGCCGTTGGATCCAGTGGCGCTACCAGGCGATAAAGCCTCGCGGCGACGGCCACAGCGACCTGTGGTACGTCAATCGTCTGGGCCTGGAGTTGAAAAAGCTCTATCAGGAAGACCCCAAGGCAGTCTTCCCGGACCCCATCGTCAAGCTAAACTGGGGCTACGGGGACGACCCCGACGTCCATCTGGTGGCCAAAGAGATCAATGGTTACACCGTGGCGGATAAAAAGCAATTGCCCAACTTCCTTGGCCTGAAAGACGACGGCGCCACCGCCTGCGGCTGCTGGATCTTCTCCGGCTTTTACCCCGGCCCGGACAAGAAGGACAACAAGGCGGCGGCCCGGGTCCCCACGGACCCCAGCGGCCTGGGGCTTTACCCCGGCTGGTCCTTCGCCTGGCCGGTGAACCGGCGCATCCTCTACAACCGCTGTTCCACCGATCCCCAGGGCCAGCCCTGGAACAAGGACAGGACCCTGGTACGCTGGGATGCGGCGGCCAACGCCTGGAAGAATTCCGATGTGCCGGATTTCAAGTGGATCGACCCGGTCACCAAGGTCCAGGTGCCTCCGGAGGAATCGGCCAAGGTTCCCTTCCTCATGTTACCCGACGGGATGGCGCGCCTCTTTGTTCCCAAGGGATTATGCAAGGACGGGCCCTTCCCGGAACACTACGAGGCCCTGGAATGTCCCTTCCACAACCCCTTGTCGGCGCAACAGTCCAATCCCGTGGTGCGCCTCTGGAAATCGCAACTGGACTTACTCGCCGAAATCTGCGACCCCAGATTCCCCATTATCGCCACCACCTTCCGGGTTACCGAGCACTGGCAGGCCGGGGCCATGTCCCGAAACCTCACCTGGCAGTCGGAGTTGATGCCGGAAATGTTCGTGGAAATCAGCCCCAGCCTGGCCGCGGCCAAGGGAGTCAAAGCGGGTGATTGGGTCAAGGTGAAGAGTATCCGCGGCCAGGTGCTGGCCCGGGCCAACGTCACCCACCGGGTGGCGCCCTTCTGCTGCGGCGTCAAAGGGGAGCAAGGCACCGTGGAAATGGTGGCTCTGCCCTGGCACTTCGGCTTTGCCGGCTATATTACCGGCGGGCCTGACCAGCGCCAAAATTACGCGGCCAATCAATTGGCCCCCCAGATAGGGGACGCCAACACCATGATCCCGGAATACAAGGCATTCCTGGTGGACCTGGAAAAGGCCTAGGCGAGCCGGTCTAAAGGGGAACGGTTATGAGCAAAGCCATCTTGATCGATACCACCAAGTGTATCGGCTGCCGGGCCTGCCAGGTGGCCTGCAAGAGCTGGAACGACCTGAAAGGCGGCAAGGCTACCTTCAGCGAAACCTGGTCCAACCCGCGATTTCTGAGCAGTAACCAGTACACCCGGATCGTCTTCCGGGAAATTCCCCGCTCCGATGGGCGGCTGGAATGGCATTTCATCTCCCGGCGCTGTATGCACTGCCTCGATCCCGCCTGCGTTAGCGCCTGTCCGGTGGCCGCCCTGGTGAAGCTGCCCTCCGGGCCGGTGGTCTATGACGACGAGAGGTGCATCGGCTGCCGCTACTGCATGCTGGCCTGTCCCTTCCAGATTCCCAAGTTTCAGTGGGAGTCGCCGGTGCCCCTGGTGCGCAAATGCACCTTCTGCGCCGACCGGCAGGCCATGGGCCTGGCTCCCGCCTGTACTACCACCTGCCCCACCGGCACCCTGTTGTTCGGGGAGCGGGCCGAACTCCTGACGGAAGCCCACCGGCGCCTCGGTCTGGAGCCGAAAAAATATTATCCCCAGATCTATGGCGAGAAGATAGCCGGCGGCACCTCTAAGCTCTATCTCACCCCCCTCTCTTTTGAAGAACTGGGCCTGACTCAGGTGGGCTTCCGCACCGATCTGGGGGACGCTCCCCAAGGCCTCCGCGGCCGGGAATGGATGTCCAAGGTGCCCCTGGTGGCCGTGGCCGTGGGTGGACTGGCGGTGGGCCTCTATTATTTCAACCAACGCCGGGCGGCCATTGAGGCCAAAGAGCCCAAGGAGGATTAAGCCATGGCCGGAAAAATCGAAAAATGGTATCCCGGCAAAGGAAAGTTGACCACCGGGAAAGCCATCCTCTATATACTCCTGGTGCTGGGTCTGATCGCCGCTTGCGCCCGGATGTATTTGGGTCTGGGGGCCACCACCAACCTGAATGACGCCTACCCCTGGGGCCTTTGGATCAGTTTCGACGTCCTGGCGGGGGTGGCCCTGGCCGCCGGCGGCTTTACCATGACCGCCGCCATCTATATCTTCAACCTGAAAAAGTTCGAGCCCCTGCTGCGGCCTGCCAAGCTCTCGGCCTTCGTGGGCTACCTGGTGTTTGTGGTGGGGCTCTTCTTTGACCTGGGCCGGCCCTGGCGCATCTGGCACCCCATGGTGATGTGGAACCCCCACTCGGTCCTCTTCGAGGTTTCCTGGTGCGTCATGCTCTACACCACGGTGCTGGCTATCGACTTGTTCATCATCGGCCTGGAGCGCTACGGCCGGGAGAGCTGGGTCAAGTTTTTCCGCCAGATCTACCTGTTCCTGGTGGTGGCCGGGGTCATGCTCTCCACCCTGCACCAATCCTCCCTGGGAGCCCTGTTCCTGCTGATGCCCCAGAAGATGAGCGATCTGTGGGCCACCCAGGCCATTGGACCCCTCTTCTTCGTCAGCGCGGTCATCGGCGGCATGAGTGTCATTACCCTGGAGAGCCTCATCGCTTCCCGGGTCTACCGGCGGCCGCCGGAAATCGGCATCCTCTCGGACCTGGGCAAGGGACTGGGAATCGCCCTGCTGATCTACTTCGCCATGAAGGTCACGGACCTCTACGCCCGGGGGACCGCGGTCTGGGTTTGGGATAAACCCCATTTCTTCTTCTTCGTGGAGCTCTTCGGCACCGTGGTCTTGCCGGCACTGCTCTTGTACTTCCCGGAGATACGCCGGAGCGAGAAGGGCCTTTACTGGACCTCGGGCCTGGCGGCCTTCGGGGTGGTGCTGAACCGCTTCAACGTCAGCCTCACCGGCTATATCGGCTACCGGCAGTTCGGCTACTTCCCCTCGGTGGTGGAGATTATCATCACCGCGGCCCTGGTGGCCATGGCTATCCTGATCTTCGACCTGGGCATGAGGTATCTGCCGATCCAACCGGTTGGGGAAGGAGCATTGGGGAAAGTGGCCGGCGGCTCGCCTTAACGTCCAAAATAATCGAAGGTTCTCCCAGAATCTTCTCCCATCCAAGTCTTTTTTTATCCAGCCGGGGAAGGCGGAACCAGGGGTTTCGCCTTCCCTGGCGCCATCTGGAGCCCCTCCCGTCGGGTGTCGTCTGGTTGGGTAAGCCGGACGTGAAACTCATTCTGGCCTACCAGCTGGACCAATTGCCATAGAAGACTTTGATGATGGCTGGCCCAAGTTTGAAGAATCCGTAATCATGGTCCACTGAATTACTGCACTGAAGACGGCCACCGCTGACCCCACAGGAGTAGTTCGCCCTCAAGTCGCAGCAAAGACCCTCCAGCAAGGCCTCCACAAGCGGGTGAACCTGCCTGAAAATAAGTTTTATCTGACATTAAATGCCGCGGCCGCCCTGGAGAAGGCCAAGGTGAAAGAGGGATGGAAGTAGCACAGGTTTAAAACCTGTGCCCTCAGACTAAAGCCTGCGACTACCAGAAAAACCAATCACAGGCCAGAGACCTGCGCCACTAAACGGAAGCCAGGAGGTCAGATTGGGAAAAGTAAACCATAAGTTAGTCAAGTTAGGGAAGCTGCCTTACAGGTATGACCGGCGCAACCTTCAACTGGTCAAATACCTGCCCCCTGTTGGCCCTGTGCCCCCAGACACCTGCGCTTGGTTTAATAAGGTGCGCCAGCCTGGGGCCCATGGGGAATTTATAATGCTCGCCATTTAGCCGCCCTCTGTGACATCCAATAACCGTTTTTGTCATTTAGCAAAATGGGGACGAAACCTGCTCTTGACAGCCGCCGGAGGGATACCTATTAAAGACCTAGAAGAAATTTCGTTATCACCTTATTCCGTCCTCGGTAACCATCCTTAGTAACTTCCGTAGATTAAGGAGAATTGCAATGCCGTCTTCTTCCCTGAAGCCCGTCGAGGGCCCATTCTCCGGTTTACTGGTCGTCGATCTGACCCACGTGTTGAACGGACCGTTCGGGACGGCCATCTGCGGAGAGAGCTACAGCACCCTGACGCATCTGGGCAAGCAATACAGCGAAGTCGCCACCAAGCTCAGCAACGTGCCTTATGGCGAGTTTGCCAGAATGTTGGGTGGGTATGGAGAAGACGTCCGCGACCCTGATCAGATTCAGCCGGCCCTGCGGCGAGCGCGCGAGTCCGGCAAATGCTCGCTGATCAACGTGTGGGTCGATCCGGAGGTCTTCTCGCCGGGCACCATGCACCAAACCATGTACGGATAGGCGCGATTCCCGTCTCTTATGGACTCTGCTCGTAAAAGTTGTGAAGAATTGGTGGCACAGGCGTCTCGCCTGTGCGGACTAAAGACGGCTTTGCTGGCGAGGGATATAAGGTGCGCAGTGCGCACCCTACACGGCGGGCGCGGAGGCCCGCCCCACAGGCCCGCCCCACCCGTCTTCTCATAATTTATGGGTGGGCCAAAGGCCCATGAACGACTGCTCCGAAAAGTTTTCATGTAGGGTGCGCACTGCGCACCATAAATATGCGTAATTCTGTATATTTTTGGAGGGTC